>CAIRWO010000194.1 GCA_903882345.1 Candidatus Omnitrophota bacterium
GAATGTATTGCCCCGGATGCCTCCCAGGCAGTAGCGCCTTTTTTGATCAACCAGGAATGCGCGTCTTTGTCTCCGGCAGTAAAGAAGGAAATGTAGCCGAAATGATAATACGCCTGAAAAAGCAATTTAGCCTTATCTTCCAGTTCTTCCGGCTTTGCCAGATACACCGGCTTTATCGTTAAAAGCGAATAACCAGCAATCAGCTTTTTTTCTTCTTCATTCAACTCTAGCTGAGAAAGAAACGTTTCCTTATCCAATAATTCCTTAAAACGGCTGAATAATTTCTTTTCTACGTCCTCTGCTGAACGCTCTAACCTGGTCTCCACAAATTCCATATCGTTTACGATCAGGTCAAGCTTAGCGCTCTCCGGAGCAACTATCCCGTCTGCCTCAACCAATTTTTCCTTGTCAATCACCACATCCGCCTGGATGTATACATGTGTTGGGGAATTAAACAGCTGCTTTATTGTTTCTACGCGGCTGTCGATAATATTGGCCTTTCCTTGAGAAAAGCCGTCAATGCCAAAAATTCCGATTTTCACTTGAGCTTCCTTTCTTTTATTTCAGTTAGAAAATATAAGGGCGGGTTTTAGTTATACCTGCTCTTCCTTTTTTTGCTGCGCCTGATATTTGCTGATGATATTATTAGCAATTTTGGCGGGCACCTGTTCATAATGCAGGAATTTCATCGAAAAAGTTCCCTTACCTTGAGTCATCGAACGCAGGTCATTGCCGTAGGTAAACATTTCCGCAAGCGGGACCTGGGCCTTTACAATGTTGGTTTTCCCTTTTACCTCCATACCCAGCGGCCTGCCGCGGCGGGAGTTCAGGTCTCCGGAAACCTGACCGACAAATTCTTCCGGGATATAAACCTCGACTTCCATGATCGGTTCCAAGAGCGCCGGATGCGCCTCCATTGTCGCTTTCCTCAATGCCATTGACCCGGCAATCTGGAATGCCATATCAGAGGAATCAACCTCATGATAAGAGCCGTCTTGCAAAACAACCTGTAAATCCACTACCGGATAGCCGGCAACCACGCCTTCGGACATTGCCTGGCGCACGCCTTTTTCTACAGAAGGGATAAAATTCCTCGGGATCGCGCCGCCGAAAACCTTATCCACAAATTCAAAACCCTTACCCGGCTCAAGCGGCCTTACCTCTATCCAGACATCGCCGTATTGGCCGCGGCCTCCGGACTGGCGCTTGTATTTGCCTTGCATGCGCACTGATTTGGTAACTGTTTCCTTATAAGGGATTTTGGGCGTTCCGAGGTCAACTTCGACATTAAACCTCTTCTTCAGCCGACCAACCGCCACATTTAAATGCAGGTCGCCCAGGCCGGAAATGATCTCTTCTTTGGTTTCCGCGTCACGGTATACTTTTATCGTCGGGTCTTCAGCCATTAACTTGGCCGTAGCCTGGGAAATTTTTTCTTCATCCAGCCGTGAACGCGGCTTGACCGAAGCAGACATCATCGGCTCAGGAAATACCATCGGCTTAAATACCACCGGATGCGCCTGCTCACAGAGAGAATCAGAGGTATGCGTCTGTTTTAATTTAGGTATTGCGACGATATCCCCGCAATCCGCCAGTTCTACCTGCCGCTGTTCCTTACCTTGCAGCAAATATAACTGCCCGAAACGTTCCGATATCTTCTGTGTATTATTATAAAAGGAAGAGTTTGCCGCGAGTTTCCCAGAAAAGATCCTCACTAAACTTAACTGTCCGACATAAGGGTCGATTATGCTCTTAAATACAAAACCTGAAAACGGCGAATCCGGATTTAAGGTTATTTGGCCTTCGCTAAGTTCGGGAACAGGCCGCTCATCTGGCGAGACAAAATAATTTTTTATTGCCTCGAGTAGGCCTTCTATGCCCGTATCTTTTATGCTTGAGCCGAAAATTATCGGGAAGATCTTCGCGCTGGCAACTGCCTTGCGTAAACCTGCGTTTACCTCTTCGTTGGACAAGCTTCCGGCGGCGAGGTATTTTTCCAACAGCGCGTCGTCGCTCTCGGCAACCAGCTCGGTTAATTCTACGCCGTCATCAAGGGCGATCGCCTTCTTGGAAAGCGCGGTCTTGATATCAGCGATGACCTTATTGCGGTCAATGCCTTCGTTATCCGACTTATTTACAAAAATGATCCGCGGCATGGCCAATTCTTCGGCAAGATCCCAGGCCTTTTCCGTACCGAGCTGCACGCCTTCTACGGCATCGATCACAACCACCGCGTTATCAACTGCGCGGATACCGGCGATAACTTCGCCGTAGAAATCAATATAACCCGGTGAATCGATGATCTGGATGCGCGTATCCTGAAAATTACAGAACATAAAACTGTCGTTGATGGAAATTTTACGCTCGATCTCGTCCCAACCGTAATCGCTGACGGTATTTCCTTCCGCGACGCTTCCTTTGCGGCTGGTAGCTTTACAGCGGTAGAGTATGTTTTCTGCTAAGGTGGTCTTTCCTGATTGCGAATGCCCCAAAAGGATGATACTGCGTTTATTCTTAGCGTCCATATTAGCACACTCCTTGTAAAGAGGATTGTTTAATAGAGGGAGAAAAGACTATCAATATCAGCAAGTTAGGTTATTTTTATTATATAATACGAAAAAGGAGGGGTCAAGGAATAAAAACCGCTGAATTTACTCCAGGTATGTGTAGATCTTTCCCTTATAATTGCGTAAAACGTATTTTCCCTTTGCCTGGGAAAGGATATAGTTCGGCCCCACAGGGATCTTACCGCCGCCGCCCGGGCCGTCAATGACATAGGTAGGTACGGCGTAGCCGGAGGTGTGACCGCGCAGCTTTTCCATAATGTTGATCCCCACTGCCACGGGAGTCCGGAAATGCTGTGTCCCTTTTACGGGGTCGCACTGGTAGATATAATACGGCCTTACCCTGATCTGCAGCAGTTCCTGTACAAGCTTTCTCATAACATAGGGACGGTCATTGATCCCTTTTAAAAGCACCGACTGGCTGCCTAAGGGGATGCCTGCGTCCGAAAGCATGTCACAGGCGATCTTACAGCGTTTGGTGATCTCCTTGGGATGATTAAAGTGTATGCTCATCCAAATTGGTGAATATTTCTTCAGCATCGTTACCAGGTTTTCCGTGATCCGCTGCGGTAGGGTAACGGGCACCCGGGTACCGATACGTAAAAATTCCACATGAGAGATCGCGCGTATTTTTTGGATCAGGCTCTCCAGCTGCTCGTCTTCCAGCGTCAGGGGGTCACCTCCGGAAATAAGCACGTCTCTGATCTTACGGTTGGCTTTTATGTATTCGATGGCCGCATCAAAACGTCCGGGGGAATCTGTTTCTTCGCTTGCGTGTTCCCCAACCAGCCGCCTTCTGGTGCAGTGGCGGCAATACATCGCGCAGTGATCGGTAGCCAAAAGCAGCACCCTATCGGGATACCTGTGGACAAGGTGCGGCGCAGGAGAATCCCTGTCTTCGGCGCAGGGATCAACCATCTCGTGCGGAGAAACCACGAATTCTGTATTTACGGGAACAGCCTGCCTGCGTAGAGGGCAATTGGGATCTTCAGGATCGATCAAGGTCGCCCAGTAAGGGGTGATTGCCAAGGAAAGCATTCCGCTTGCTTTTTTCAAGCCTGCTTCCTCTTCGGGAGTCAGTTTAATAATCTGCGCAAGTTCTTCTCTTGTGCGTATACGGTGTTTTATCTGCCAATGCCAGTCTTCCCAATCCAGGGGGTTAACGTCTTTATATAAACTTATCTGCTGGTAATCAAGAGACTTTCTTGTCTGGCGGGGTTGGGCAATAACTTCCTGCTGCGCCTTTGCTTCAACCGTCAATAGATTATTCAACTAACCCTTCCTCCTCTTTTAATTATGCCGGCTAATTTCCTTTTTTCCAAAATAGCGCTCCCGCGCGCTCATCAGTATCGCGTCTATAAGCTCATCGTATTTCATCCCCGCGGCATAGGCCATGATCGGAAAATTAGATTCTTTAGGATCAAGGCCCGGCAGGGGATTTATCTCCAGGACATAAGGCACGTTATCTTTATCCAGCCTGATATCCGTACGGGATATATCAAAACAGCCGACTGCCTGGTGTGTCCTGATCGCAATTTCCTTTACTTTAGCCTCGGTCTCTTGATCCAAGCGCGCCGGGCAATAAAACGTGGGCACCAGGCCCAACTCGGCGTTACCCTGGAATTCTTTCATCCGCCAACTGTAGAAATATTCGCCGCTTTTTATACAGGCGGCAAAATCGATCTCCAAAATCGGCAGCGCCGTAACTTTGCCGTTTTCAAGGACCCCCACCGTCAATTCCTTACCGTGGATGAACTCCTCAACCAGCACTTCTTGTTTATACATATTTATGAGTTCTTTGACCTTCTCGTACAGGGCATCTTTAGAATTCACGACATTGGAGGCGTTTATACCCTTGGCTGAACCTTCACAATTGGGTTTTACGATAATCGGGAATTTCAACGCCGGGTCGAGTTCTTCGCTGCCCTTGGAAAAAACCTGGAACAACGGCGTAGGGATGCTTTCCGCTTTCAGGATTTTCTTGGTAACCGCCTTATTCAGGGCCAAGGCTAGAGAAAACGTATTTGATCCGGTATAAGGAATATTCAGGTAATCCAGTATGGCGGGGATCTCCGATTCGCGGAATTTACCGGACTTGCCCTCGGCGATATTAAAGACCATGTCTACCATGTTCTTCTTAAAATAGGTGAAGAGGTTTGCCTCGCAGGCATTGACCGCGTGTACTTCATGGCCGCGGTTGCGGATCGCGCCGATGATCGCGTTTATCGTCTCCTGCGAATCGAATTCGGAAAAATAATCCGCAGGTTTTGTTTCGTCTTTTTCCTTTAAATTATAAGTCAATGCGATTTTCATTTAATTCAAATTATATCTTTTTAAAGCGCTGTTAAGTATCCTGCCGATAATCTGTTCATAAGTAAAGCCAACCTGCTTGGCCACCAGCGGAAAAACGTCCTCTGTGGACAAAGACGGTAAAGGATTTATTTCCAGGACATAGGGATTACCGTCATTATCCACCCGGAAATCAACCCTTCCGAAATCCCGGCATTCCACGGCATTGTAAGTTTTTAAGGCGAGCTCTGAAATCTTTTTGTTCAGGCCTGCATCTATGCGTGCCGGGCAGGTATATTCCAGGCGGTTAGAGGTAATGCGCGCAAAGGTATAAAATTTATCGTTCAACTTCAATTTACCGTCTATCTTGATCTGCACAATAGGCAATACCTCCGGAGGGTCGTTGCCTACGACTGCCACGGTAAATTCCTGCCCGGAAATAAATTCTTCGATAAGCGCGGGTTGTTTGTAGGTATTGATGATATACTCTGCCTGTTTTCTTAGTTCTTCGGCATTTTCCACGCGCGAATTTTCGCTTAAACCCTTAGAAGAACCTTCGAAACGCGGTTTCACAATGAGAGGGAATTTAAGATGGTCTGTATCGGTGAGGGAATCCGTATTTTTTATCTCGAGGAATTTCGGTGTAGGGATGTTGTCGGCGATAAAAATCTTTTTCGCCATGATTTTGTCGAGGGTGAGGGAGAGAGTCATCGCGTCGGCGCCGACAAAGGGGATACCAGCCATTTCCAGCAAAATCGGCACCTGCGATTCGCGGTTCCTGCCGGAAATGCCCTCCGAAATATTAAATACGATATCGACCTCAAGGCTGTTCATTTTTTCCAGGAGGTTTGCGGCGTTACCGATTTTTTTTACCTTGAACCCCTGTGATTTAATTGCGTTCGCGATTACGCCTATCGTTGAAGGATGATCAAACTCCGCATTGGCATCAGGAGGATCGCCCGCTTTAAATTCATAATCCGTTTTTAAATCGTAGGTCAGGCCGACAGTTTTCATTTAAAAAATAAGGGCTCCCTTAATTCTTGAGCCCTCGGTTTCTTCCCCAATTTTTCCAATTTTATTAATTTACCCTCCAAAAAATATCACCCCGCAACAAAATGTTGTGCCGACATTATTTTTTTATCACAATATATTGTTTTTGTCAAGTGTTTTGACAAGATGATAAAAAATAGGTGAGATTGATCAACTGCATGGATAAATCAACGTTACGCAGCTTGACGTAAGAAGGTACATTGAGCTTTATGGGCGCAAAATTCAATATCGCCCTCACCCCGGCAGCGATTAATTTGTCGGTTACAGCCTGCGCGGCCATGGGCGGAACAGCAACTATCGCGATATTGATATTCAATTGTTTTACCACCCGGCTGATCCGCTCAGGGCTAAAAATTTTTACCCCCTTAAAGGTCTTTCCGATTTTGTCCGGGGCATTATCAAATATCGCCACGATATCCAAACGCATCTGCCGGAACCCCTGGTAGGCAAATAAGGCGTTGCCTAAATTGCCCATCCCACAAAGGCAAAGGTTCCATTTCTTTGCCAGCCCGAGTATCTGCCTTAGTTTGTCCCTGAGCTCCTCCGGCCGGTAACCTTTTCCCCGTTCGCCGAACTTACCGAAATAAGAAAGGTCTTTTCTTATCTGATGCGGGTTCATATCGAGAGATTTCGCCAGCTCCTCGGAATTGATCGTGGAATCCGGCCCCTTCTCCTTAACAAAATCTTCCAGGAACCTCAGGTAAACTGCGAGCCTGCTGATGGATATATCCGGCGGCTGTCTCATTTTACGAATTCAAACCCCTTCCCGAAACTAGCCAGATTGTTTTTAAAAATAATCACCGCGCTTAGAACGCCTTTGATCGAACGGGCAAATTCCAGCGCCGGCTGCAAACTGTCTTTATTCTGCACGCGGTTAGCGGTCGCCGTAGCCACGGCGTCGGCAAGAAAGGCGTCCTTTGCCAGAATCACGACACTCTCCGCCCTGCCGAAGCTAAGCGAATGCCCGATCGTCCCGCTGGATGTACAAACGCCTATGGAATTCTTTTGGCGGCTGATCCTGATCCTTAAGCCCTTCCAGATCCTTGACCTGCCGGCATAAATGGAAACTACGCACGGCCGGGATAATTTTAAAAAAATATCCCCGCCATTTTCAATGATCACATCTTTGACCCCGGTCTTTAAAAGATCCCTGGCCAGACACTGGGCAATCGCGCCGGCAACCGCTGCCATCGGCCCGACGCCTGCGGATCTTGCCGCAGCGGCCATCTTTTTTACGATAAACGGCGCGTTTAACTCTACTGCCAAAGGTTTCAGGTTGACGAGAAACCGCCTGTCTTTAGCGATATAACTTTCGATCTGGCTGCGATAAAAGGTTATTCTCTTTACGATAAAATCTTTATCTACCGGTTTATCGGATAAAACCGTAACGTCGGTTTCTTTTACGTTAACGTTTGCCTTAAATAAATTTTTTGCGCTTACCCAATCCCGGTAAAAACGGCGCTGGAATCTATCTGTTTTCATCCGCTTATCTCTATGCCTGCATCCATCAGGTCGTTTTTCAACTGCTCAACGCCCCTGAAGACAAACCCCTGTATGCCCAGCCTGCCGGCGCTCTCGATAAGCTCCGGCCGGTCGTCGGTGTAAAAGGTTTCCTGGGGCTGTACCCCTAACGCAGCCAATGCCTTTTTATAAATCCGGACGTCAGGTTTTTTAAGCTTCATCTGGAAGGAAAGTAAAAGATTATGAAAAGGATCAAAAACGGGAAAATTGTCTTTTAGATAATCAAAGTGCAGGGTATTGATGTTTGACAAGAGCGCCAGCCGGTAATTTTTCCTTAAAGCCTTGGCCAGCCTGTATACGCTACGGTTAGATGCGGTCAAAAAAAATATTCCGTTCCATACCGGCAGGAAGGCCTCATAATCGATATTTAATTTAAGCGCTTTTTTTACCCCGGAGAAAAACTCTCCCGGTTCGATCATGCCTTCTTCAAATAATCCGGTGAGCGGAGAGTCAAAGAAAAAATTAAATATTTCTTCTTCCGTCTTGACGCAGAGGGGGGATATTTTTCTGACGGCGATGCGGTGATCAAAATTAATCAAGACATTGCCCAGATCAAAAATTATTGCCTTAACCATTTTGCTGCCGGCTAGTTGCTGTTATCCTTTTTTTTCTTGAACAGATCAAGGAATTTGTCTTCGTATTCTTTATACACATTCCACTTGTCCAGCTCCAGCTTCAGTTCCTTGGCCCTGGAAATATCGGTTTTTGCCTGGTTAAAAAGCGCGTCGATCTTTTCCTTGACCGACCCCGGCAGCTTGGTAATCTGGCTGAGTGATTTTTTTATCTTCTCGATTTCCTCTTCGCCTATCGGCCCGAGGGGCGTGCCTAATTTTAAATAATCCAAAAGCTTGTTGATCTCGTCTTCCATAATATGCGCCTGGGTCAGGAGGCTGCTTAAATCGATCCGCACTTCCAATATTTTTGCCAGGGCTTCCAACACCACACAACTAGCCTTGGGGTTCTCGATCTGGATCGTATAGAGCGGTATTTCACCAAGCAGGCAAAACCCCTCAAACCCTTCCTTTTTGGCGATACCAAGGAATAGCCCGTTCATACCGCTGATCTGGCCATCGGCAAGGATGCTTAAGTTATATTTTTTCAGGCTGTTGATCAAATCCGCGGAAGTCGCGGTAATCCATACGTTGGCATCCTGCGTGTGTTCAACCGGCTGGGGCATTGCCGCAATGCTGATCAGGGTTTTTGCCTTGATCGACTTGGCATAAGCAAGGATCCTGGCACAATACAGTTCTGCCCCGGAAAGGTCAGGCTGGGCATTGCTGATAAATATAACCAGATCGTTTTTGCCGGATTTATTTTTCCAATAATAGAATTTACCATAGGGCAGTTCCGGCAGGTTCAATATTCCTCCCTGCACGGAGCTTGAGGTCGGATAGAAGAATTCGTCTGCCAGAAGCTGGGCGCAAACTTCCGCCTTAAAGGTTTCCACAAGGTACTGCGCTGATTTTAACGCTACCTCCCCCATGCCCGGCCAGGCGACAACAAGATAGGGGTCTTTTAATTTCGGCCGCTTTATAATTTTGATACCTTCCATCATTAGCTCCTCGCTTGGGTGCCTTTAGAATTTATAATTTTTTAAAAACTCTTCCAGCACCTGGCTGCCTTTATATAAGTTATCTATTTTTACGTACTCATCAACCGTATGGGCGCAGCCGCTGGTGCCGAAACCCGTGGCAATCGCCGGGATATTTTTATCCTGAAAAAAGGTTATCGTGGTAGCACCCTCGGAGCCGCAGATCTTCGGCGCGATGCCTGAATCTTTTAGCGCCGCAGAAAAATTTTTTACCAGCGGATGCAGCCTGTCTATGTAATAATCTTTTTGCATGCCGGATATTTCGATTTTGTAACTATTGGCATACCTGCCGACAACCTTTTTTAAATCTTTGATCATTTTTTTAGCGCTCATCCCGGGCAGGTAGCGGAAATCCAGCTCAAACTCGCACCAGTCAGCGACTATATTGACCTTATCCCCGCCTTTGATCGTACCGATATTCATTGTTGGGGGCCGGAGATACCTGTTCTTTCTATACACAAACTTTCGGCCTTTTAAATCCTTTAAGATATCTACGGCAATGCTGATGGCGTTCACCCCGAGCCAGGGATAAGCGCCGTGCGCCTTCTTGCCGAAAATCTTTACCTTGAGATGAATAAGGCCTTTTTGGGCAACGATAATTTCAAATTCATCCGCATCCAATACTACTGCCGCGTCGGGCTTTAATATATTCTTGTTGATCAGCGGGATGAGGCCGTAATCCGAACCCGTCTCTTCATCAGCCGTAGCGGCAAAGATAAGATTATAATCTAAAACTACATTGTCTTCAACTAAACTATTTATTACCTCCATCCCGACTGCCAGATTACATTTACAGTCGGTTGCCCCCAGCCCGTATATCCTGGCCTGATGGATTTTCCCGGCAAACGGCGGGAGCGTCCAATTCCTGCCCGCGGGGACGGTATCAAGGTGCGGGGTGATCAAAAGTGTTTTTTTGCATCGGGGACTGACTAAATAGGCAAGCAGATTTGCGCGGCCATTTTTAAACTCGTATATTTTTGTCCGCAGCCCCAGCCTCTTTAAATAATCTCCGACAAATCCGGCAATTTTTGCTTCCGTTGACCCCGGATTCTGAGAATCTATGCTAATCAGCTTTTGCGTAAGGCCTATTAAACGTTTTTTGTTTATCATATTATGTATTCACTTAGCAATTTTGCCGGGTTTGTCTTGTCTTGTTCTCGCAGCAACGCTCGCCCCGCCCGGCGTGCGGGGCTTCGCTCGGAAGTCGGCTTTCGCTCCCCTTGACGCTTTGCGTCAAGGGGCCATGCCCGCTCAAGCCTCCTACGTGCTGCTCGAATCAAGCCAAGACAGCCGCAAAATTGCCAGAGGCTATAGTTCTAAATGCACCTGACGGATTTTCGAGCGAATAGCCGATTTAGCCAATGGAGCTTTCAGCATTTCGGGAATCCCGATGCCAGCCGAGAGGCTGGCAATATCGGGACAGCGATGCACTGTTTGAGACCTTTTTGCTCTAGCAAAAAGGGCGAGTTCAGCGCCGCCGAAATGCGAAAGAACATTGGCGTCCCGCCGAAGGCGGGAAATCGGCTCTTGAGCGAGAAAAGCCGACGGGGACATTTAAAAACTGTAATTCAGGCTGAAGGCTGCTGCCTCACCGTCAAAAAACTGCCCCTCCGCGTTTATCCATAAATTCTTTGCCAGCGGAACGTCAAAACCAAAGACTAGCCCTACGCTGCGGGTCAAATCCGATTTTTCCCGTTTCCTCTCTCCGTTTGTCCAATGTATATAATCCGCACGCGACCACTTTGTGCCAAGGTACGGGGTGATCATTTTAAAGGAATACGAGCCGAGCAGGGAAAACTGCCAGTCATCCAAAACCGCCTTATGCTTGGTAGAGCCGATAAAAATTGTGTGCGGATGCACGCTGATATGCTGGAACCCAAAAACCATTTTTACAGGCTGCCGGTCAAATAATTTAAGCCGGAAACCGTAGCCTCCGCCGAGAAAAGTAGGATAGTCTATTTCGCTGCCTGTTTCAGGATGCTGCTTAAAGTTACCGACACCGCCTTTTAAGTCGATAGACAACCAGTCAAAAATACCGTAGGATAAAAGCAAAAAATTCTGCATGCTGCGGTATGTGCCGTAATGGTCCTTAAGGTACCTTTTAAAGATATCATGGTACTGCAGCCCAAGAAAAATTTCTTTTTTCTCAGGCATTTTCGTGCCGTAACAGGGAGCAGCATAAGAAGACGTTGCTAAAATTAAGATAATAAGCAGGGAAATAACAAAGTTACGCATAAACCTCCTCCTCTTTTAGTTTTCGTCTGTTACCGCGGCAATAATCGCCGCGCCTATCCCTGAACCGTCTTTGGTCAAGCTTATTTTTATTTTACTGCTCTTTTTGGCAAATATCCGCTTTAGGCAGGCGTTGATGCCATTGGCAAAACCGGGGTATTTTTCATATACCGTGCCGTCAACCGCAACCGTATGCCTGCGGGATAAATCAGGGTCGATCTTTAAAATTATTGCTGCCAGGGACGCAGCGCTTAAACAGGCAGCCCGGCCGGATATAAAATTACATATTTTCTTTACCACCTGGCGGTCTTGGCAACAAGAATCCTTAATGCCTAACTTCCTCAATAATGAATTTGTTTTAACTAAACCAACGGTCCGGTCAGCTGCAATATAAGACATATATTCTGTTTTGAAAACCCGCGGTACTCTTAGTGCCTGCGGAAGCTTACTGTTAAACAAAACGCCCCTTTTTATCAAATCCAGCATCACCAGACGAGCAATCTCCCCCAGGTACATTCCGGAGATCATCTTTTCCAAAATATGCTCTCCCGGATTAATGGAGTTTTTATCAAGGATACGGTCGTAAACGGTAGTATTGATCTTGTTAAAATTCGCCCATTCCGTATTGATGATCATATGGCTGCCTTTTGTCTTGCGGCCTTTCATTTTAAGGATACGGGAAATTTTCTCGCGATAGCAGGCATTTGTCCCCGTGCCAAAAATTGCTCCTATGTCGCACTCGGATTCTCTGTAAGCCCGAGCAACCAGCGTACCCACCGTATCATTGGCAAGCGCAGCCACTTTTATATTATACAGCCCTTTTTCCGCCAGCGCCCTATTCAGCAGTCCGACAACGTCTTTACCGACTACCCCCTTGGCGCAAAACCCCTTTGTCCAATACATCAGCACGCCCGAGGTAATGCTAGCCTGCCTGATGGGAAAAGAAAAGGTAAATCCGATATCGCTCTTCTTGGTGCCGGCGATGCCCTTTTCCTGAACAAAACGCTTAATGCATCCGGCAATAAAATCAAAAAGGTCTTTGCCTTTACCTTTAATATATTTTTCTTTTAAAACAAATTTTCTTTCCGCCAGCTTTTCAATTCTGCCGCTACCCTTAAGCTCAAGCTGCAGGAGACGTAAATTGGTGCCTCCCAGGTCAAGGGCAATGAACCTTCCCTTTTCTTTTCCCGAAGGCCTGTCCACGAATGCCGGCAGCATCTCCAGGGAGCTCTTTTCCCCCGCCAGCCCCTTATTCATCTGGAAATGGAAATCTTTGATAAATCTTTTTATCTGGCCGGCAGTAAGCGCAAATTCCTGTTCTAGTCTATCCAACAATCTTATTTTTAGGTTTTTCACCCCGCCTTTTCTCCTGATTTATACCCCGCCACTGTAAGGGCGGGGGTTCCTTTTAACGGGCAGCTGTCACATTTGGGTTTAGACTTCCGGCAGAAGTCCTTGGCTAATTTTACCAGAAGCGCATGATATTCGTTAAATAATTTTTCTTGCCGTTTGAGGTTATCCATAAACAGCTTTTGCACGTCCGCGTAAGCGGTATCCTCTTTTATGAACCCATGCCGGCTGATGATCCTTTTTGTATACGCATCGACTACGAATACCGGCTTATGCAAGCCGTAAAGGAGGATTGAATCCGCAGTCTCAGGGCCTATGCCGTTTACCGACAATAACTGGCTGCGCAAAACAGCGGTATCGACAACGGACATTTTATTTATATCACCTTTGTAGCGCTCAAACAAAAACCTCAAGAAATTCTTCAGCCGCTTTGCCTTGACGTTATAGCAACCCGCGGGCATAATCAACCGGCTGAGCTCTTTATGAGTCAGGCCGCGGAGCCTGCGCGGGTTTAATAATTTATGTTTTTTTAGATTACCAATGGCCTTTTCGACATTGCCCCAGTTGGTATTCTGCGTGAGGATCGCCCCGACCATTACTTCAAAAGGGGTTTTTCCCGGCCACCAGTTTTGCGGCCCGAAAAAGGAATATAATTTTTGATAAATAGACTTTAATTTCTTGTTCAAATGAAATTATTCTTTCAGCTGGAGCGGGTTATAATTATAATACGCAAACAGGGCATATGCCGTGCCCGCTACCGAGCCCGTAGCCCTGCCCTTGGGGGTCATCCAGCCATGGCCGGTATCCGCATTTTCCTGCGTCGCGTAAGGAAGGCAACTGTCGCCCTGCCCCGAGGCTGAAGGACTGGAAATAATCATATTACCCAGCCCGACTAAATAATTGTCAGCCTTCAGGTCATAACTGCGCGCCTTGGCAATCATATTCTTTTTGTAGTAAAAATCAGCCATGATCTTAAAAGAGATGACCATCTGCGACGTCCATTCGGCAGACACGACGCATCCCCTGGCCAGATTCCTCTGCGGCGCAAAATCAAAACCCTTTACTTTTACCACGTTTCCTTCCGGCCTGCGGTACACAACTTCCACCGCGCAATTCTTTTCGGCAAAATCCATGATCATATCCGGGTTCATACCTATCTGTTCTAATTTTTCCGGCCCGATGGCGGCGATCGACCAGGCATAAGTATCTGTGGCGATCGTAGAGTCGCCTTTGCCGCGCTTGATCGGAATATCCATTTTATCGTAGGTATGCAGGTTCAGCCAATTCAGCGCTTTATCGCGGGCGCTGCGGTATTGTTCATTTTTCGTAACCTTATAAAGCATATTAAAAAAAGCATAGGCATCAAGGTTATGCTCTGTAGAATACCATTCTACTGCCGGCCCTCCCCTTATTCCGCCGTCTTTGTCTTTGTCCTGCAGGGAAATGATCGATTGGGCGATTTCTTCCGCCAGTTTGAGGAACGAATTATCCTTTGTCTTTTCGCCATACTGGATAATCGCGATACCCAGCCAGATATTCGGTCCGCAGTGAACGGTAAACTCTGCGGGGTTGGAATCTTTGGTATAGTAAGCATTGTAGAATAGACCATCCTGCCTATCCGCCTTCCGGGCAAAAAAAGTTAAGACTTTCTTTGCCCGCACAAAATCGGAGAGGATCAAATACGCCTGGATAGCCAGCGACTGGTCATAAATAAATGCCCAGTCGGCAACCTCGCCGTCCCCTTCAAAGCTGATCACCAGGCCGGTGCGCGGATTCTGATGGATCGCCAGCCAATGATACATTTTATCCAAGTTTGCCTTCTCCAGGCTGGCTTTGCGCTTCTCAAGATGCAGGAATTCTTCGGTAACCACGCTCTCCTTCTGCTGCAATTTGATCAGGCCATCCTGCAGCAATGCCTTTGTCTGCACCAGCTCATTAAGCTGCCGGCTTAAATCATCTATGTCCTGAGATGTCTTAAACTGTTCTACTTTTGCCTTTTCCCTAAACAACATCTTTTCTTTTTCCACTGTATCGATACGCGACTCCAGCGTCTGAATCTGCATTTGTAAGTCTGACCTGTCTTTGGTTATTACCTTGACTTTCTGTTTGGCAATGCTGGATTCCTGTATGATTTTAACGAGTTGTTCGACCATAAATTTGTTACTATGGATCAATTTCATATTAAAATAGGCGCCTAATAAAAACCCCGCTGCCAGTATCAAAATCAATGCCGCGCCTACGGGGATAAGCATTCTCTTGAGCCGGGCGTAAAACATAATTTGCGCGTTCTGACGGCGGTCAATTGTTTCATAGCTCAGGCCAAGGGAATATTTACTGACATTGCCATCCGGCTCTTTCACCCAGACAATACTGGCAAGGGCGCTGACAGGACGATTAACCGCGGGCATCTCTATTTTTAAGCACAACTTTACCTGCCGGCCGTTTAATAACGGGATTAATTCCTGGGGCAGCCGGTTCACTTCCAGGCAGAGGCCGCCTTTGCCGACGTTACGGGTAAAGCCCTGCAGCCACTCGGACAGTTGGCTTTCCCCATCAAGGCCGACAACCTGAAATTCAACGGGAAAGACGGAATCCAAGCGGATATATTTACGGGATTGCTGCGATAATAAAGCCGGATCCATAAAGGTTAATTTTTCCTTTCCAGAACGATCCTCTGTTTAATCTTCTTAGCCAGGGTCTCAAAGAAATTTTTAAACTTAAGGTAATCTGCTTCAGAGACTTTGGTGTCCTTTAGCTCCGCCTTCTGCAGGAAATATATTTTATTGCCCTCCTGCCTGTATTGAACACTGAATTTCAGCCACGGACTGTCTTCATCAACGTTCTCGGGCATATATTTTACGCTAAAAGCCGGCGGTATCTCAATGCTAAAATCAGTTTCTTTGCTATCCAGGATATTAAAATCGATGGGGAAACGGCGTTTATCCTTTGCCACAAGGCCGGAATCAAAGCCGGTAAGCTGAGGGATGATCCTTAAATTTCCCGCGCTAGTCAAATATTCTCCGCCTTTCAATTTATAATTCAGGACAACCGGTTTATTGAGGTCGTTTAAGTTTTCTACGCTATAACTCTCAAGCTGTGCGCCTATGGAGATCTCCTGTATTTTCTCCTTTAATGCTTCTTCAACCAGCTGCGGCGGCGTATAAAGAAGCCAATACCGCTGTGATTGGCCGTATCTACCGTAAGTAAAAACGGATTTGCCGGCAACGATACCTTCATCTGCGTTAATTTTTATTACGGTATCTTGTTTCACCAAGTTGTGGCTGGCCGGATAAAGCGGGGTAAGCTCTATTTTATATCCGTCGTCCTTAAATATCAGCACCTCTCTATTCTGGTCATCCGACGGCAGGTCGCCAAAAGGACAGGTCTCTGCCGTAGGGTCGAGAAAAACGGTTTTATTTTGAAAAATTACAGCGGCAATGCAGTGGTTAAACATCATCGAAGGAAAATCCGGGTTTAAATTATAATAGTCCCGCGTGGAAATCAATACGGGATAGGCCTCTGCGCCGATCTCCTTAAGCATTGTCACCAAAAGCATTGCCTTATCTTTACAGTCGCCGTATTTGTTCCGGAAGATATCCTCTGCCTTATGCGGCTCAAAACCCGCCTGCCCGTATTCCACGGCAACATAGCGTATTTTCTGGGCGCAGAAATTGTAGATTGCCCGGATCTTTTCTTCCTGGGAAGTGAGCCCTTGCGTTAATTCACCGGCCTTATTTTTTATCGCTGCATCGGCTTTTATTTTATCCCGGCTCAACCCCCACCACCATTGGTAAATCGCTTTCCAGGATTTAAAGGTAGAGATCAAGACAGTCGGGTTTATCTGAACGGTTGCCGGCATGTTGGATTCCGGGATAATCTGGGGGATGGCCTTAAATTTCCAACGATAAATCACGCGGTTGGCTGCTTTTTGCACATCAGGCTCAAGACTAGCGCCGAAATTATTATATTTTTCGTTTATGGTCTTGATATTTATGCCGCTGTCCTTGGGTAGGCTAAGTAAAAAATCCGCGGAAATAACCGGCTCCGAAGTCTGCAGGGGATAATCCAACGCAAAATCATTTTTGTCGATCAGCTTGTTACGGTAGACTTTGAGTTTATACTCTACGACGGCTCCCTCGGTTATTTCCGGAAAAGAAATAATATACGCGTGCACATTGCTATAAAGAGGGAAATTAAGGTACTTGGAAACATCGCGGATATGGCGGCTGCCCACATCCGCCACCGTGCCGTCGGGCTTTATCGTGCGGGCATATTCCAGCTCGATCTTCTCATAAGTTGTGTCATATTCTATCTGGGCCTCGGAAAAATCTTCCTTTCCCCGTTCATTGAGTATTTTGATTATATAATGCAGGCTGGATACCTGCGTATCCTGATCGGTGATTTCCACGCGCTCGTCGCAGGATAAAATCAGCCCGCCTGCCTGAGGATAATCTTCCTGCCCGGGCGCGTCCTTGATTATCCCGGCCACTTGAGGATCAATATCTTTTATTAAAGCCGGGCTGATCTGCTTTTCGATTATATTAATACGTTCGGCGGCAAGCGCAGCGAACTGCTGCGATTTTATCTTCTGATAGACATCCAGCGACTGGTCGTAGAGGTTCAGCCTTTCACAGGTGAGGCCGTGGTAATAGTGGGTTTCATCATCAGGGGATTTGATCTTATTGAATATCTCCAATCCATCGGTAAAATTGCCCAGCTGATAATAAGAGATTGCCAGGAGTTTTATTGCTTCAGGCTGGCTGGTTTTTTTAAGCTCATCCACCGCAAGCCTTAAATCTCCGTGGCCGTAATACAGCTGACCGAGCTCAAAATGCATCTGGCTTAATTGTTTGTTATCTTTGCTGCGGGAAATAATGTTTTTATAAAAATTTATTGCGCGGTTATATGCTACGCTGGATTGCCTGACTGCCTGCCGCGCCTTTTCCAAATCGGTTTTCCCGCCGCAGCCGGACAGTAGGCCTAAAGTGCAGAGCCCGAAAATAAAAATAACAGAACTTAACCTTACACGCATTGGTTCTCCCCGACTTAATGATCAGGAATAAATTATAACAGAAACCCGGCTTGTGAACAAGGATACAATCGGGCGTATTGCTGAATAAGCAGGCGAGTCAAACGATGGACGCGGCAGTTATTTATCGGCCGGTTGTCTAGTTTGCTCAAAGGCATAATGCCGATCAAGGAATTGGTGAAAAATGCGCCTTCAGACTTAAGCAGATCTTCGGCCGTAAAATTACCCTCTTCCACGGGGATGACGCATCTTCTCGCTATGTCAAAAACTACTCGGCGTGTAATGCCCGGCAGGCAGCCGCATTTTAAAGCGGGAGTAAACAGGCTTCCGGATTTTATGAAAAATATATTGCTGCGGCTTGCTTCACAAATATATCCGCGGTTATTCAGGATAAGCGCTTCGTCGAAATTATTGTTTTTTGCCAAGCGGTAAGAAAGTTCATATAAAATACGGCTTGATGTTTTGATGCGCGCGAAAAAATGATCTTGGGCCTGGCGCAACGGAGAAATACAGGCAGAAAGGCCGCGCTTATATTTTTCCGGTTTAGGCGGCAGGTATTCTTTAGCAATGATCATACACCCTGTCCCAGAAGCAGAACCCCAGAGGGTAATCCGTAAATAAACGTCTTTAGCCCCGCATCTTTTAACTGTCACCGCGGCAAGGCTTTTTATCCGGCTTAGAGAATAAGGAGAGACCAAGCCCAGCAGCTTGGCAGATTTTTTAAGCCGCTCCAGGTGCCTGCCGAGGTAAACAATATTCCTGTCATAGGAGCGCATTGTTTCAAACAGGCCCCAGCCGTAAAGAAATCCCGGGCTCAGGGCAGAAACCCTGGCTTCCTGAGTTGAAATAAATTTCCCGTTTAAAAAAACAGTTTCCTTATGCATTATCGATAGTTACGGGCTTTAAAACCTTTTTAAAACACCCATTTTTTTCAATCTACTATAAAGTATATCCGCGACAAATTCGTCGCCCTTTGCCGCGTAATGATCCTCTATCTTGTAGAAGAAATTTTCGTTATGCGGAGCTTGCAGCATATACGGTAAGATATCCAAACAGTCTATGCCATTTTCATTTGCCCAGGAAATAATCGCATCTTGGATCTTCCTATCGATGAGCTTATTTTCTTTAAAGAAATATCCTACCTTTCTCATGCTGTCCAAATAGCTTAAATTCACTTGGATTTTTGACGGGTTAATTAAAAGCAAAAATGGAATATCCTTATATAGCCGCTTTATTGCAAGAATATTAGTTTTAAAAGCCGGGTCTTTATAAAACTGCTCAACGATATAATTATAGCGCAGCTGGTTATCTCCGACCATTGCCCGCTTTATTAGCCACGGCGTAATTTTCCCTTCATGCATTAATTTAAGGTAGGCATCGTCTATCGGAAGGAGTACGGCCAGAGAGTAAAGTTTTCTTTTTTCCAAATAATCATTTACCATTTTTAATAGTTCTGATCCAGTACGGATCTTATTCACTAATTTTTCCACCGGATAAAGAAATTTATTTTCCGGGCTGGTTTTATAATACTGGGTCCTTTCAATATCATTATCAACGTATACAGACACCACAATTAAATCCGGGGCATATTCCCTAAATTCATTTGCAATTACCCAGTAATATGACGGCCCTGCCCCGTCTTTGCCCAGGTTATATACTTCGCAATTGAAATTATCTTCGCTGCACTTTTTTTCCATGAGCTTATCCAGGGTTTTTTCTTCTTCAACAATCCCCTCGACAAAAGAATCTCCTATCAGGAATACCCGAAAAACCCCTTTATCCTTTGTTTTCTTAAATTCATCATCGCGGAAACCAGCACTATTTTGTTTGTAACTATAGCATACTTCATAATGACGAACCTCGTGGCGGCTTGTTTTTAAAATCCGCTCCTGGAGCCTTAAAACGGCTTCGGCAAATATTAAACAAACGATTACGGTAAAAATTAATAAAATATAGTTTCTATACTGGCTCCGGAGATAGGGAATTATTTTTTTGCGGTTTTCTATAAAAAACGAAATAAAGAACAAAAATATCAATACTGATAATAAATAAGATAATAGGTATTGCAGAAAGAATATGTAGATTCTGCCAAAGAGCGCGCAGGGAATCAAGCTAAAGAAACAGAATGGATTGGACACCATAAGAAAAAGTAAATATAACATATTTTAATTATTATAACACATTCAATGCCTGAAAAATCCCTTTTGTTTTTACCAGTGTCTCTTCATATTCAGACGACGGATGGGAATCGGCAACAATGCCGCCGCCCACGCCAAAATTAAGCCGGTCGCCTTTTTTAAGGATCGTCCGGATCATAATGTTAAAATCCATATCGCCGGAAAAACTCAAATA
>CAIRWO010000195.1 GCA_903882345.1 Candidatus Omnitrophota bacterium
CTCGATGTGGTCCTGGGCACAAACGGTTATAATTATACCCGCAAGGGCAACATCATTTACGTCACACCCGGGGCAACCGAGGGCGCGCAGCTGGTCAGCGAGCCGATTACTTTAAATTACCTTAAGGCCGGCGACGCGCAAAACCTTTTGCGCAAGGCCCTGTCTCCCAAAGGCGATATAAAGGTGGATGATGTATTTAATATTCTTATCGTCACAGATTATCCCGCCAACATTGAAAAACTTAAAAGCCTCCTGGAGAGCGTGGACCGTCCGCCTCAGCAGGTATTGATTGAAGCCAAGATCGTGGAAATTACTTCCAAGGACCTGCAAAACCTGGGAGTCACCTGGCAGATAGATTACAGCCCGGGCGTGGGCTTGTGGGGCCGCAGCAGCTCTTATCCGGAACAGATGAAAGGCACCGGAACTTTTCCCGGCACTTCAGCAAGCCTTCCCGCCAGCCAGTTCAGGTTGGACACTTTTATTTTAAAGGGCCTAAGTGCTACCGCTACTATTGACGCCCTGATCCAGGACCAGAAGGCTAATCTTCTGGCATCACCGTCTATCGCTGTCTTGAATAACCGCGAAGCGCGCATCATCATCGGCGAAAAAGTCCCTTATAAAGAGCGCACCCAGACTACTACCGGCACAACCGAAACCACCAAATTCGTGGACGTGGGTACGACACTGCGCGTCATTCCTTCCATCAATACCGACGGCTATATCACCATGACAATACACCCGGAAGTTTCCTCGGTTACGGCGATCCTCGATGCCGGCCCGCGCATCACAACACGCGAGGCCGACACCATGGTACGGGTTAAAGAAGGAGAGACCGTGGTCATCGGAGGGTTGATCAAACAGGAAGATAACAGCACTAATTCGCGCACGCCGGTCCTGGGTTTTATCCCGTTTATAGGTTCGTTATTCGGCAGCCGCAGCAAGGACCAGTCACAGACGGAATTGACCGTATTCATAACACCGAAGATCCTGCGCTCGCGCGAAGAAATGTATAAGGAAGGCAGGAATCGCTATCAGGAAGAGGCGTTCGTGAATATTTTGACTACCGGCCGGCTGAATCTGCAGAAGCAGATGATGGACAAGGCCTTAAATCTTGAATATGACGCCGGCCTTGAATCGCGCAGAAAAGAAAGCTGGCAGACTAAAACCGAGGCGGTGAATCTTTACGAGAATATCCTCTCGCAGTTTTCCGACGAACCAAAGGCCGCTGAAGCAGGGTTCCGGGCCGCGCGCATATATTACCAGGATTTGAATGAACCGTACCGCGCCAGAGAATTATGCGCTATCGTAATTTCGACTTACCCTAATGATCCCTATGCCGCCGACGCCAAGGAATTATATAAGACCATCACTATCGGCCTGGAGAAAGAAAGGTTCAGGAAATTAGAAAAAGACCGGGACCAGCTTTTAGGCAGGCGTGCCGCCGAGCGCGGTGAAGAAAGCCCGCCCCCGCAAAAGCCGCAGAAAACTGCGGAGCAAATAGAATACGAACAGCACCGCAAGGCGGCAGAAGAATTGAGTAAAAAAAATGATGATGAATCTGCCCTTAAGGCCCGCGAAGATGACCTGGCGGCCAAGGCCAAAGAAGAAGCCGCGCGCTCCGCCAAACAAGAAGCCGAGCGCAAGGTAAAAGAAGACCAGCTGCGCAAGGCTAAAGCTGAAGCCGACGCGGCCAAGAAATCCGTGATCGAAGAGATCCAGAAAAAGGAACAATTAAAACGCCTTGATGAAAACATCGCTAAAGAGCAGCTCAGACAGCGCGTCCTTGAAGACGAAAAGTTGAAGTTAAGGAGCCAGCAGGAAGCCCGCCTGCGCGCGCGGCTCCGCGAGCAGGAAGAGAAGAGGTCCAAAGAA
>CAIRWO010000196.1 GCA_903882345.1 Candidatus Omnitrophota bacterium
AAAATATTTGTATTTTAACAAACGGGATATAAGCGCCAGGGCCTTAAGGTGAGGGCCTGCGGAATCCTGTGGCGCAACCAATAAAAAGAATATGTGGGCGGGTTCGCCGTCTAGAGAATCGAAATCTACGCCGCGCCGGGAAATGCCAAAAGCAGCCACGAGTTTATCTACGCAATCGCACTTGGCATGCGGTATGGCAACACCCTGCCCGATGGCAGTAGACCCCAAAGCCTCTCTTGCCATAAGGGCATCAATAAGCTTATTCCGGTTGCGTTTATCTATATCGGAGGCATTGATAAGGGCATCTACCAGCTCTTTAATCACTTCCTCTTTTTTTATGGATTTTATATCGGTGATTATCGCCTTTGTGGACAAGAAATCGGTAATCTTCATGATATCCTTTCTCCTTTTTAAATATCAAACGCTGAATGAAAATCTGGAGCGGGAGACGGGATTTGAACCCGCGACATCAACCTTGGCAAGGTTGCGCTCTAGCCAACTGAGCTACTCCCGCGTAGTTTAGCTGTCAATAGTCATAATGATAGGCACTCCGCTCGCTATGCCCCTCGTCGGGGCACTTTACGCTTAATTCGCCCGTTATTGCCTATCGGCGAATTACACCGCGCTTTCTGCGGTGCTGCCTTGAGTGCCACCATAATTTTCCTTATCGGAAAATTATGGTGGGCGGAAGAGGATTTGAACCTCCAAGGGTTACCCCAATAGCTCCTAAGGCTATCGCGTATGCCAATTCCGCCATCCGCCCGGCGAGCTTCCTCTACCGCTTAACTTACTTTTATCCCTCGCTTAAACACATAAAAATTTCGTAATAAATTTTTATGTAAGCGATGGATAAATTCGGCCCAACAACTTATGTCGCTCGTCGACCGCAAAGCGGCGATCCGCTTCATAAGTTGTGGCCTCATTTATGAGCCTCCCGCGATTCGAACGCGGCACGGCCATCTTAAAAGGATGGTGCTCTACCAAATGAGCTAGAGGCCCAATTACCTCAAAATTCCGTTAATTCTTTTTCTTTGTTTTTAAGTATCTCGTCGACTTTAGCAATATGTTTGTCCACGAGCTTCTGTAATTCGTCTATGCCTTTAAATTTATCGTCTTCGGAAACAGCCTTATCCTTTTCCAGCTTTTCTAAATGCTCTTTGGCATCGCGCCTGACCGTACGCAGGGAAACCCTTCCGTCTTCTGACATTTTATGCACTACTTTGATCAGTTCCTGCCGTCTTTCTTTGGATAACTGCGGCACGGAAAGCCTGATTACCTTTCCGTCATTGGAAGGCATAACGCCGAGATTAGATTTCATGATCGCCTTTTCGATCTCCGGTATTGCCGTCGCATCCCACGGCTGAATTATCAACAGATGCGCGTCAGGCGCGGAGATTGAACCCATTTGCTTGAGCATGGTGGGAGTGCCGTAATAATCAATATGTAGGCCTTCCACCATTGCCGGATTTGCCCTGCCTGTCCTGACCTCGGCGAAATTGCGCGTCAGCGTCTCAATAGTCTTCTTCATTTTTTCTTCGGCAGCGTGCAAAATTTCTTTGGCGCTCATAACAGCCTCCCTCTTAGCTGACAACCGTTCCTATTTTTTCGCCTAAAACAACGCGCTGGATATTACCTTCGCGGTTAAGATTAAAAACAATAATCGGCAGTTTATTATCCATGCAGAGACTGACGGCAGTTGCATCCATGACTTTAAGTCTTTTTTTAAGTACGTCGATGTATTTCAAGCGGCTGAATTTTTTTGCGGTTTTCACCTTCATCGGGTCTGCGGAATAAACCCCGTCAACCTTAGTAGCCTTTAATATCGCATCGGCGTTGATCTCTATCGCCCTCAGGGCTGCCGCGGTATCAGTAGTAAAATAAGGATTGCCCGTGCCGGCAACAAAGATAACGATACGGCCTTTTTCCAGATGGCGTATTGCCCGCCTCCTGATATAAGGCTCAGCAATCCTCTGCATCTCGATTGCCGTCATTACGCGTGTCGGCATCTTCATTTCTTCAAGGGCATTCTGCAGCGCCAGGCCGTTGATTACGGTAGCCAACATTCCCATATAATCGGCTACTGACCTGTCCATATCCAGCCCTTGGGAATTAACGTTTTCCTGGCCGCGGAAGATATTACCTGCGCCAAGCACTATGGCGACGTCCACATTTAGGTCTTTTATTTCCTTTATCTGGCGGGAAATAGAGATCAATACGGCGTTATCAATGCCATGGTCTTTCCTGCCCTGCAATGCCTCGCCGCTCAACTTCAGGACTATTCTTTTATAAAC
>CAIRWO010000197.1 GCA_903882345.1 Candidatus Omnitrophota bacterium
AGAGGCATCAGAACAAAGACACGCACAATAACCACCAAAAACGGCAATACCAAAAACATTGGCGAGAATCGTATTAATGAGGATTTTATCAAAAAAATTATCGCGCACCCTATTTATAAAGGCTATGTCAAATTTGATGACGAAGAATTTAAAGGCGAACATCAAGCAATACTCTCAATTAATATGTGGGATAGGGCGAATAAGCTTCTAAAACCTGTTAATCCAAGAAAAATCGAATACAGCAAAGACACCCATATTCATCTTCTTAAAGGCCTGGCTAAATGCGGTGAATGTGATACTTTACTTACCCCTTATCCGGCAGGCAAGAAAGACAAAAATGGCATACCTTACCTTTATTATGCCTGTGGTAAAGTTGTAGATGACGGTAAAAATTCAGCTTGCAGGGTAAGAGCGCTGCCGGCAAGGGATTTTGAAGAGATAATTAAGAAGTGCCTCATAGATTTAGGCCAAAATAAAGCTCTGATAGAATCATCCATAAAGAATGCTACTCAGTTCAACAAAAAGAGAATTAAACCGCTTCAAGACGAAACAAATAAAACTGATAATTTACTTGCTAAAACAACAGCTCAGGTTAATAGGTTAATCAAAATTATGAAATCTGAAGATATGGTAGGTAAAGAAATTTCCGAAGAGTATAAGACCTTGCTAAAAGAAAAAGGAATACTTGAAACTCAGAAGGAAAAACTGCTTTTGGATATTGAACGCTGTAAACAAGACATGCTTGACACGGAAATGATTAAGAAAACGCTGCTTTCCTTTGATAAGATTATTAATTCTCTCCCTCCGGAAGACCAAAAAGAACTCTTTCAGCTACTAATTAAAGAGATAATTGTATGGGGATTCGACCCTACCAAAGAAAAAGCCCCAAAAGAACGTGGGGCTTTTATTACTAAAATCCGAACTAAGTGGTTTAAAATTAAACTTACCCTTTACCAAATTCCTGAAATTGAGACGTATTACCGCTCTCTATCCCAAAAAAAGGCAAGTTCGGATTTTCAGAATATTTGGCTCCCCCTCGTGGACTCGAACCACGGACCTGGTGGTTAACAGCCACTCGCTCTACCAACTGAGCTAAGGGGGAATTGTAGGATTATTTTACACTAATTAAATCTTGAGTCAAATAATTTTTTGTGTAGAATATAAGGAGGAAAAGGCAGATAGCGTAATTTTTAAAGAAGGAGGCAAAGTATGTTTAAGAAAATAATAATTTTTTACGCGTTCGTCATGGCTGTGCCTTTGATTTCGGGATGTTGGTTTTTGGTAGGGGCCGGTGCGGGCGGCGCCACGGTTTATGAAGTCAGCACAGGCACTGTTACGGCTAATTATGACGTAAAATTTGAACGGGCCTATCGGGCTTCGCTTGATGTTTTACGTTCAAGGGGCAAAACCACAATGGAGGACAGCGTAGGCGGCTGGGTAAAAGCGGATATTGGCGAACGCGATGCCGCAGTGCACATAGAGAGGCTTACTGATAAAGCGTCAAAGGTTACTGTTTCTGCCAGAAAAGGGGTTATGCCTGAAGGAGAATTTGCCCGTAGCATAATGACTGACATCTCCGCAAAGCTGCGTTAATTTAAAATATCTGCCGGCGCAAGCAGTAGATTTTTTTCAGTGAGGCAAAAAATATTATCGCCACGAGAGTGACCATAATGATCGAGAGGCTGGCGTTCAGGTTTCCCTGAAAGGTATGCTTGGTAAGGTAATTATCGGTGATATTCAGGATGCCGGCAACAAAGGTCGTGACAAACATAAAGACCGCAGGTATAAAAGTTACCAGCCCGTAATACCAGGTCTTCGTGTGTTTAAGGATAAATACGGTTCCTACCGAGAGGGCAAGCGTTGCCAGCAGTTGGTTTGCCACGCCGAACATCGGCCAGATCGTTGAGATGTCGCCGTTATAGACGAGGTAGCCCCAGAGAAAACTGATTATCCCGCCGCTTATAATAATTCCCGGCAGCCAGTTCGTCCTTCCCCAGCGGGGGTTGGCGAATTTTATCAGTTCCTGAAAAATATAACGGGCAACGCGCGTGCCCGTATCCACGGTAGTAAGGATAAATAACGCTTCGAACATAATCGCAAAGTGGTACCAATAGCCCATAAGATGCTTCATCCCGGGGATCGCCGAGAGGATTACTGACATGCCTGCGGCGAGAGATACGGCGCCACCTGCCCTGCCTGATAACACTTCACCGGTCATCCTTTCAATTTCGGCAAGCTGCACTGTGTGCAAACCCAATTTATGAAACACGGAAACCGGCACATTGATCGCAAAATAGTCGCCCGGCAGCAGCACGGTTGCGGCGATCAAGGCCATTATCGAGACGAATGCTTCGGTGAGCATCGCGCCAAAACCGATCATCCGTATATCCGATTCCCGGTAGATCATTTTTGGGGTGGTGCCGGAACTGACAAGGCTATGAAAACCGCTGATCGCCCCGCAGGCAATAGTAATGCAGACAAAAGGCCAGACTTTTCCGGGAATTATCGGCCCGTTGCCGTGGATATAAGGCGTTAGCGCCGGCATTTTTAACTGCGGGTTCACCGCGAATATGCCCAAAGTCAAAAGGACGATCGTGCCGATTTTCATATAAGAACTTAGATAATCGCGCGGGCAAAGCAGGAGCCAAACCGGTAAGATCGAAGCGAGGAAACCGTAAATCGGA
>CAIRWO010000198.1 GCA_903882345.1 Candidatus Omnitrophota bacterium
AGATCGTATAGAACCGCAGAATCTTATGTTTCAGATGCTATTTTTAAGTTAAAAGAGCTGGGACACAATAATAATATAGACGTTTCCGAAGACGTCTATTATTGCGAAAAAATTAAAAGAGAAACAGACGTTCAGATAGGCGCGGCTGACAGAGCGAAGTAATTCCTTTGAAACGGAGTGTATTAAGAAAAAAGCTGTAAAGGTCCAGCTCAATAAATAATATTCAAAAAACCGATACTATACAAGAAAGCGAAGGCGATTGATATATGAAGATAATCTCTGTAGCAGGCACAGTGCTATTATTAGTATTTCAATTTTTATACCAAGCGTATGCAGTGGAAATTTGCGAACCTCAAGATGTCTACAATCTTATGGATACTAAAGAGTGCCAAGTAGAATATTATAAGGCAGGCAACAAAGACGACCCCCATGATGCCATGTTTGAGATCATGAAGAACTATCCTTTTGAAAAAAAAGACAGGCTCATAAAATTATTGCAAAGAAAAATCGAGCTCGTAGATAATTATAAAACACAACAACAGGGTCAAAGGCAGACAGAAAAGGTCAAGGCTAATATCAGTAATCTTGAGCAAACAAAGCAAGGTCTTTCCGTGCAGTTAGGGATGGTAAATGCCGCTACCCAGGATAATTGGGTGAGTGTAAGAGACCAAGCGCGTAAGGTACTTGAAGAAGCCGCAAGAAGTCTTCGTAAAATTGAGTGATGAATAACCCTAGGCGACTGGTGCAAAAGATAATGTCCACCTAAAAGAGGTGGACATTTTATATCTATTTGTCCATCAAAGAGTTGCGCAATTCCTATCCCTGAATCCAAAATTCCTTGCCAGAATATAATATTGTAGTTATAATACACTGGTATAAATAAGAGAGGTATCCTTGTACCGATACGGACAAGGACCACCATATAAATGCAAAAATCATTAAAAATTTTTCTTTATTGTCATCTGCTGTTTGTCATCTGTTATTTTCTCAGCGGCTGCGCAAGCATCCCCAATACCGGGGGCCTGCCGGTTTACAGCTTCAACGGCACAAGCTATGTGCCGCTGGACAAATTATGCCAGCAATCAGGAATAAGCTGGGATTATGATACCCTTACGCGGACAGTTACTTTGACTAAGGGCGTGCATAAGATCGAGCTGATGACCGGAGAAACGCTTGTGCTGGTAGACGGCTCGCTGCAGCATTTAAAGCATAGCGTAGATTTTTACCAAGGAGAGGTAGTCGTCCCTTATAAATTCAAAGAGCAGGTATTAGATCCTTTATTCCCCGTGACTGCTGTGGAAAAGGCAGTGGTCATACCGCTGAAGATAAAAAAGGTCGTGATCGATTCCGGCCACGGCGGCTATGATCCCGGGACAACCGGTAAATCAGGGATAAGAGAAAAATACGTTAATCTTGATATTGCCAAACGCCTGGAGAAGTTATTACGTAACGCAGGCATTGAAGTAGTGCTGACGCGTTCTTCTGATAAGTTCATTTCCTTACAGCAGCGGGTAGATATAGCGAATAACTCCGGCGCCGACATTTTTATCAGCGTCCACAGTAACGCTAACCGGGTAAGGAGCTTAAAGGGTTTTGAGGCCTATTATATTTCTTTTGGCACGGACGATATCGGCAGGGCGGTTTCCGCGGCAAAGCATGCCGACCTTAATATTGAGAGAAGTTATTTTTACCGTGAAACCCCCGAGCTTAAGGTAACACTCTGGGATTTGATTTACAGCGGCAATCGCGCTGAATCGGTGAGGATTGCCGAAGATATCTGCCGGGCAGCGGACAGGCAGCTGGAAACAAAAATTTTAGGCGTCAAGGGCGCGGGGTACTATGTTTTAAAAGGCTGCCATATGCCGGCAGTGCTGATCGAAGTAGGTTTTCTTTCTAACGACAAAGAAGAGCATCTGCTTAAGAATACTTATTATCGCCAAGAGATCGCGGAGGCAATAGCGCAGGGAATAATAAATTATTCCCGGGAAATTACGGCAGCGGAGGCAACAAATTGAGAAAGACGATAGGCGTATTTGACTCAGGGGTGGGGGGCTTAACAGTAGTAAAAGAATTGATCCGCCAGCTTCCCAATGAAGATATAGTATATTTCGGTGACACGGCGCGCGTGCCTTACGGCATAAAGTCCCGGGAAACCGTGATCCGTTTTTCTATCGAGAATATCCTCTTTTTGCTCAAGCACGACGTGAAACTGATCTGTGTTGCCTGCAATACCGTTTCCAGCTTCGCGCTGCCGGTGATCAAGAATCATTTTCGTGTCCCGATCGTCGGCGTGATCACCCCGGGCGTCAGGGAAGCGGTTTACGCCACCCAGAACAAGCGCGTGGGGGTGATTGGAACGCGCGGCACGATCAACAGCCGCGCCTACGAGTTGGAGATCAAGCAGCTCGATCCGTCGGTAAAGGTGACGGCAGTTGCCTGTCCGTTATTTGTCCCGTTTGCCGAAGAAGGCTGGCTTGAAGGCAGTGTGGTTATGCAAGTGGCGCGGTCTTATCTTCAGCCGCTAAAAGCAGCAGGCGTAGATACGGTAATTTTGGGCTGCACGCATTATCCGCTCCTGAAGCCGGTGATCAAAAAAATCATGGGCAAGAAAGTAGAACTGATCGATTCTGCCAAGCAAGTGGCAGTTGAAGTAAAAAATATTTTGGCGGCAGAAGGCCTGTGTAACGGAAAACGTAAAGGCAGCCATAAATTTTGCGTCAGCGATAATCCGGATTGGTTTAAGAGCCTGGCCACGAGATTCCTTGGCCATGACATAAAGGATGTTACCAAGGTAAGCCTTTCATAAAAAATGTATAGCATAAAAGTAGAGGCGAATTTCAGCTCAGCGCATAATTTAAGGGGTTACAAGGGCAAATGCGAAGAGCTGCACGGCCATAACTGGAAAATAGAACTTGCCATTACAAAAAATAAACTGGATAAGTTAGGTATGGTTGCGGATTTTCGGCTGGTTAAAGATAGGTTGAATATGGTCCTGGAAAAGCTTGACCATAAATACCTCAACAATATCCCTTATTTTAAAAAAGTTAATCCCACTTCGGAGAATATTGCTAAGTATATATACGATTGCCTCAAGCGTCAGGTTCCGGGTGTCAAGTCTGTGACGGTCTGGGAATCGGAAAATTCTTCCGCCACATATTATAATGAATAAAAAGGCGGTTGTTTTATTGTCGGGGGGCCTGGATTCAGCGGTTACGCTTTATCTGGCCAAGATTAAAGGCTATAAATGTTTTTGTTTGAGTTTCGATTATGGCCAGCGCCATCGCCGGGAAATCAATGCCGCAAAAAAAATAGCGCAGCAGGCAGGCTGTGATTTTAAGCTCGAAAAGATCAAGCTTTCCTGGAAAGGTTCGAGTTTATTAGACCGGGGCATAAAATTACAGCGCAGCAGAAGTGGTATCCCGGCTACCTATGTGCCGGCACGCAACATTATTTTTTTAAGTTTTGCTCTTTCCTATGCCGAATCAATAAACGCAGGGGCAATATTTATCGGCGCGCATGCTCAAGACTATTCCGGTTACCCGGACTGCCGGCCGGAGTTTTATCGCGCATTCATTAAAGCCGCTGATTTAGGCACCAAGGCAGGAGTAGAGGGCCGGGGCATTAAGATAATTACGCCGATAATTAACAAAAAGAAATCAGCGATCATTAAATTAGGCAGCCAGCTTAGGGTTCCTTTCGGTTTTACCTGGTCGTGTTACCAGGGAGGGAAATTTCCCTGTGGATACTGCGACAGTTGTCATTACCGGGCAAAAGGGTTCAAAGAAGCCGGCATTAAAGATCCGTTATCAACGGGTGCAAACAACAAGGGGAGGATCAGGAGTGACGGGAAAAATTTCCGAGATTTTTGAAAGCGTTCAGGGAGAAGGCCTGTATTTTGGCGATAGACAGTTATTTGTAAGGTTTTTTGGCTGCAACCTCAAGTGCAAGTTTTGCGATACCAAACAGGATGTTTTTGTCGAGTGCGACCTGCGCCAGCTGTTTGGAAAAATTATGACCTATAAAGGTAAATACCGTTTTATCTCGTTTACCGGCGGTGAACCGTTGTTACAAGTAGATTTTTTAAAGCAAATAATGGAGCTGACGCATAAGAGCCGTTTTAAAAATTATCTCGAGACAAACGGCACCCTGGCCGAGGCGCTGGCTGAGGTGATTGAATACGTGGATATCATTTCCATGGACCTGAAACTACCCAGTTCTACCGGGATAAAAGAAAATTTATGGCTGAAGCACCGTAAATTCCTAAAAGTCGCCTCTAAGAAAGACACCTTCCTTAAGGCCGTTGTTTCCGAGGGCACTACCGAAGAAGACTTATATGTAGCGATTAATTTAATCAGGGAAAGCGGTAAGGGCATGGTCCTTGTGCTGCAGCCGAATTATTACGATGATTACCGCAAGCTGGAACCTAAGCTGAACAAATTTAAAGATGCCTGTATGAAGGAAGGCATAGTCTCTTGTATCATACCACAGATGCATAAAATGATGGGGATGCGGTGAAAAAATCATCATACGAAGGTTTACAAAAAAATGTCAAGGGTCTAAAGACGCCTGCGATCGAGGTTTGGGAAAATCAGTATCCAGACAAATTATATACGATTTGCCTGGAAATTCCGGAATTTACCTGCATTTGTCCTAAGACCGGACTACCGGATTTTGCCGCAATCTCCGTTTCTTATTTGCCCCGTAAATATTGCATTGAGCTTAAGTCATTTAAAATGTACACCATATTTTTCCGCAACGTCGGTATATTCCACGAACACCTCATCAATAAAATGCTGGAAGATTTTGTGCAGGCCAGTAAACCGCGCCGGGTAAAGATCACCGGAGTATTTAACACGCGCGGAGGAATAACAACCACGGTTACTCGCGAATATAAAAGACATTAAAATTTATGAAAGTGATTCCCGCGGCAAAAATCAGGAACGCAGTGAGTGATTTATGCATTAAGGCGAATTTGTCCTTGAGAAAAGACGTGCTTACGGCATTAAAGGCAGCGTATTTAAAAGAGACAGCTAAGAAGGCAAAGACTGCTCTGGCAGCGATCATTAAAAATGCTGCTATAGCCAAAAGCGAGAAACTCGCAATTTGTCAGGATACGGGTATGCCTTGTGTGTTTGTAGAGCTTGGCAGCGAGGTAAAGATATCCGGAGATTTAAATTCGGCGATAAATAAAGGAGTTGAGGCTGGATATAGAAAGGGTTATTTCAGGAATTCTATCGTCAAGGATCCTCTGTTAAGAGGTAAATCCGTATACGTACCGGCAATGATCCATATTAGCATTACTTCCGGCAGTAAACTAAAGCTTACGGTTTTACCCAAGGGGTTTGGCTGCGAAAATAAAACCCAGCTTAGGATGTTTAAGCCTACGGTAGGTATTAGCGAAATAAAAAAGTTTATCATTGAGGCCGTAAGGTCAGCCGGTCCGGATGCCTGTCCGCCATATGTCGTAGGCGTGGGTATTGGCGGTACGGCAGATTACGCCTGCCTATTGGCAAAAAAGGCGTTGCTTAATAAAGTTAAAAGGCAAAAGTCAAAAGGAAAAAAGTTAGAAAATGAGTTATTTAATGAACTCAACAAATTAAACATCGGCCCGATGGGCTTAGGCGGTAAGCACACTGTATTAGGCGTAAACATCGAAACTTATCCTACCCATATTGCCGGCCTGCCGGTTTGCGTGAATATCAGCTGCCACGCATTAAGAAGCGCTACCGCTGCTTTATAATGAAGAAAATAATTTTGCCTTTACAAAAGAAGGATATTACGCAGTTAAAACCCGGTGAGGAAGCCGCGCTGACAGGCATTATTTATACTGCCCGCGATCAAGCGCACAAAAGGCTGGTTGAGGCGATCAGGAAAAAACATAAACTGCCAATTGATTTAAGGGGTAAGGCTATTTATTATTGCGGCCCGACAAAAACACCTAAGGGTAAAGTCATTGGTTCCTGTGGCCCGACAACCAGCTCGCGCATGGATGAATTTACCCCGGAATTGCTTAAACATGGCCTTCGTGGGATGATCGGAAAAGGAAACCGCTCTGAAGCGGTAGCGAGAGCAATAAAAAAATTCAAAGCCGTATATTTTCTTACTTATGCCGGATGCGGGGCATTACTGGCGGGATACGTTAAGAGCGCGAAACCAGTTGCCTATCGCGACTTGGGTCCGGAGGCAATATACGAACTAAAAGTGAAAGATTTCCCGGTGATCGTGGGAATTAGAGGAAAGTGAGGCAGCTATGGCTCGGCCGGATGGAAGAGGTTGGGATAAAATTAGGAATGTCAATATTACGCGCAATTATTTAAAATACGCAGAGGGTTCTTGCCTGATTGAACTAGGCAATACTAAAGTCATCTGCAGTGCTACGGTTGATGAAAATGTTCCGCCGTTTTTAAAAGGCTCAGGCACCGGCTGGGTGACCGCGGAATACGGGATGCTGCCGCGTTCCTGCCAGACACGTATTCCCCGGGGAAAAGATTCCGGCCGCACCTATGAGATCCAGCGGCTGGTCGGCAGGTCTTTGCGCGCGGTGACCGATATGAGAAAGATGGGCGAACGCACGGTTTGGATTGACTGCGACGTGATACAAGGCGACGGCGGCACGCGCACAGCTTCGATTACGGGAAGCTTTGTTGCCTTGGCTGATGCGTTATATAAAATAAAAAAAGGCGGATCGATCTCTAATGTTCCGATAAAAGATTTTGTTGCCGCTACCAGCGTCGGTATTTTAAACGGCGATCCGCTGCTTGATTTAAGCTATGAGGAAGATTCCCGGGCAGACGTGGATATGAATATTGTAATGACGTCTAAAAACGAATTTATCGAAATACAGGGGACTTCCGAGCGCCGCACGTTCAATAAAGAACAAATGGATAAACTGCTGGAATTGGCGACAAAAGGCATAGGCGAGTTGATTACCTTGCAGAAAAAGTTGTTGGATGGTGTCTTGTAAGATGCGTTTTGAATTGGTAGTTGCTACGAAAAATCAAAAGAAACTCAAAGAGATAGAAGAGATATTAAAAGGTACGGCAGTTAAGTTAACTTCTCTGGTGGATTATCCCAACGCTCCACGGATCATTGAAAACGGCAGGACATTTCGGGCCAACGCGATCAAGAAAGCGGTTAAGATCGGCCATTTCACAAAAAAAATCACGCTGGGCGAAGATTCCGGGTTGTGCGCGGAGGCATTAGGAGGCAGACCAGGCGTATATTCTTCCCGGTTTTCCGGTAAAGACAAGAGTGATCTAAAAAATAATCTAAAGGTTTTGAAGTTACTGGAAGGTGTAGCGCTGAAAAAAAGAAAGGCTTATTACAGTTGCGCGGTTGCGATTGCAGATGGACAGGGACTTATCGCT
>CAIRWO010000199.1 GCA_903882345.1 Candidatus Omnitrophota bacterium
ACAATAACTGAATCTACGACATCCTTTTGAATCAAATCCCGGGCAATGCTAAGCGCATCCGAAGAAGATGAACATGCTGTAGATAAAGAAAAGCTGGGCCCCTGCAAACCGAATTCAAGGGAAATACAGCTTGCCGCAGCGTCCGGAAAAGAAGCAATGGCAGTAAAGGTATTAATTTTCATCGGGCCTTTAGTGCGGTAAACATTTTCATATTCCTTCAAGGTAAAACCCTTACCAGCCATAGTAGTTGCAAGAATTACGCCGATTCTTTCCAGGTTACAAGCAACAAGATCTAATCGGGAATCTGTGAAAGCGAGTTTGGCTGCCGCCATGGCCAGATGCGTGGTACGGTCCATCCTCCGGGCCTTTTTGCGTTCAATAAATTGAGAGATATCCAAATCAACTTCTCCGGAAATTTTGGTAGGAAATGGTGCAGGGTCAAAGCGGGTGATCCTCCTGACTCCGGATTTACCTTCGATCAATGCCTGCCAAAAATTTTCTTTTCCCACAGTATTGGGCGCTACTGTTCCCAAACCAGTAATCACTACGCGGCGCTTCGGCATTGTTAGATACCTTTTTTTCAGTATCAGTAAAGGAATTTAATAAATTAATTATATCATTCCTATCGCATCTTGCAAGGAGCTAAAGAAGGTCTTATTGAAAGAAGGGGGTTGGATATTTAAGCTTATGTATAAAATTTATTGAAGATTTTTTTGTTAGCAGTAGAATATATCCTAAGGGATGTGCAACCATAGGGTATTCTTCGTATTGGGCAAAAAATACCGGCGAACAACAATAAATGAAAATGAAAAAGAGAACGAAGAAGCCCGTATTGAGGAATAAAATCAGAAATGGGGAATGCGTGCGTCTTAAAAAGGTAGTCGATGATTTACGTAAGAGCCGCAGCGATTTGAAAGATAAGATCCGGCAGCAAACCGGTGAGCTGAAGGCAAAAAATGAGCAATTAAGGATTGGGGCTGAGAAACAGATACGCTCAGAAGCGCAGATCCAGACCCGTACGAAAAAGATTGATGAGCAGCGCGATGAGCTTTTGCACGTCACCAGGGTAGGAAAACTTGCGGAATTTGTCTCGTCCCTGGCTCATGAAATCAGCCAGCCTCTTACGGCTATTCTTTCCTACGCCCAAGCTGCCCAACGTATCCTCGCAGAGAGAGAGCCTAAGCTTCGGGAGATTATCCAGTACATCATTAATGATGACCAGCGGGCGTCAGAGGTCATCCAGCGATTACGTTCACTGTTAAAGAAGAGTGCGCCTGAAATGAAGCCGCTAGATATCAATGCCATTATTAACGAGACTGTGGTGCTTATTGCTACCGATGCCACTGTAAGGAACACTGTCATTAAAACCGAGTTTGATACCAATCTCCCTTTTGTCAGTGGCGATCGGATACAACTGCAACAGGTTCTCCTGAATCTTATCAGTAATAGTTTTGATGCCTTGGAGAGTAATCAAGGGGAGCGTGAAATATTGATTCGTACATCGCGTAAAGATACTGACACGATTATTGTGGAGGTGAAAGATTCCGGATGCGGCATCCCTGCACACGATATACCTAAGCTCTTTACTCACTTTTTTACCAGCAAGCCAGATGGTTTGGGCATGGGGTTGTCTATTAGCCGCTCCATTGTTGAGTCGCATGGCGGACGATTGGATGTAAAAAATAATCCTGAACGCGGCGCAACTTTTTATTTCACCATTCCTGTTGATATAAAGGATACTTAAGTGAATAATCGTGGACCTATCATCTATATTGTTGATGATGATGTCTCTATATGCAGGGCTCTAACCTTATTGTTAAAATCGCACGGGTTTAGAGTTGAGGCGTTTATGCGCGCAGCAGACTTCCTGGCATTTAAGCACCTTAAATTGCCATCGTGTTTGATCTTGGATATCCAGCTGCCGGATATCAATGGGCTTGCCCTTCAGGACGCAATGGCAGCACGACAACTTACGATCCCCATTGTTTTTATCACCGGACATGGTGATATTCCGATGAGCGTCAAAGGTATGAAGGCAGGGGCCATTGATTTTCTACCCAAGCCGTTTACTGAAAAAGAACTGCTTGATGCCGTGACGCAAGCCATCGTAAAAAACAAGCTCCAAATTAAAGAACAAGCCGAAATATCAAAAATTAAGCGCCGCATCAGAACCTTGTCTCCGCGAGAACTAGAGGTTTTTCGACTTGTAGCCAAGGGGATGCTGAGTAAGCAGATTGCCCGAAAGCGGGGAACTGCCCTTCAGACGATAAAAGT
>CAIRWO010000200.1 GCA_903882345.1 Candidatus Omnitrophota bacterium
TCAGCAATTCATCGCTCCTAAGGCTTGAAGTATACGTGACCCGTGCGCGGGAAAAAAGAGGTGTGATCAGCGTAATCATAAAAGGGTAGGAATGATGCAGCGGTAATATCGATATAAAAGTATCCTTATCCGAGAAGAGTTGCAGCTTGTCGATACTTTGAAAATCAGAGCAAAGATTTTTATGCGTGAGCATTACCCCTTTTGGCGAGCCTGTGGTGCCTGATGTATAAATAAGCGAAGCGATATCTTCGGAAATGACCTCGGGCCATGCGGCACCTTCAGACAATGTAGATTTGACCTGCGCCAGGCCTATAAGGTTTTCTTTTTCAATATCCAGGTCCAGTATAACGATTTTGTTCAGGCCGGTTTCTATCTTATTAATATTTTTTGTCTGAAAAACGGCGTTGGAGACAAATATGATTTCTGCGGAGCAGTCATTGATGAGATTTTTTATTTCTTGTTCGGTCAACTGCGGATCTAAAGGAACGCAGGCCAGGCCTGCAGCCATTATGCCTAAATAGATTGCTGCCCATTCCGGCCGATTCTCTAGACAAAGAGCAGCGAAGTCGCCTTTTTTAAAACCCTCCTTAATAAGAAATGCGCCTATCTTTAGAGAGAGATCTTCTGTTTGACCATATGTCCATCTCTCCCAGGTAGAGCCTTTTTTTATTTGCAGGCATATCTTATCTTGAAATCGGGAAGAAATTTGAGCAAATATCTTATGGATAACTAAATCTTCCTTCTTCATAGCGTATCAAGGAACCAATTTCTTGCTTCTGCGACGAATTGCTCGGGATAATCCCGCATTAAATACTCTGCGTGCGGCCCATTTTTGATAGAAATTATTTTCTTCATCCCGCCTGCCTTTTGGAATAAGGCTTCGGAATGCCAGGGCCTGATTACCCAATCCCGGCTACCGTGTATAAACATAATCGGAATGGTAATTTTACCGACGTTATCAATGGGCTTTCCCTTGGCCAGCCAGAATGGCCCCGGCCGCACTCCTTTGCCGATCCTTCCCTTAGAATTTAATAAAGTGTATGCCGCGTCCCCTTTCCAGTCAAGGCTCCATACCCAATAATCAATTCTCGACATATCCGAAGGAGCGCTTACGCAGACAAAACTATCCACACGTTTATCATTGGCAAGGACATTAATGCTAATGCTTGCTCCTAGAGAAAAGGCAATCAATCCTTTCTTAGAGTATTGCGGAGCAATAAAATCTAATACCGCCCGTAAATCATTCCCTTCCCGACTCGTCCAGGTAAACATGCCGCTGCTTTTGCCATGCCCACGAAAATCAAACATAAAAATATCATACTCTCCCCCAAGCGCCTGAGCCAACTGCTGCAAAACCACGCACTGTTTGCTATTATAATAACCATGCGCAATAATGATCACGGCCTGGCAGCCATACTTAAAATGCTGGAATGATATTTTCTGATGGTCAACAGTAGTAAGCGTACCGCTAACTACCGCAGGGATAGCTGCTTTAAGGCCCGGAGTTTTCATGGCACCTATTATAGAAACATTCAAAATGGAATCAATTGTACCTAGGTATAGTTCTAAGATTTTGCAGATGAGGGTAATAATTGGAAGGAACCAGCCAAGCGCTTTGTAGCTTCTTTAGGTGAGATACTTTCGCTCACTGCGCGGCTTGTCGCGCTTGTCAGAATTTGTAGAGATACCAAAACACATTGTTAAGGTGAAGATACTGCGCTCGCTACGCCCCTTGTCGGGGCGTTTTACGCTCGCGTAGTATCCACCAAAAATTTACTTGTCGTAAATTTTTGGTGGCCCTTGTCCGTATCGTTACAAGGATACCTCTCTTATTTATACAGGTGTATTATAACCACAATGCTATATTATGGCA
>CAIRWO010000201.1 GCA_903882345.1 Candidatus Omnitrophota bacterium
AACCCGCCCTCGCTAACGATATCCTGCAGGAATTGAGGAAAAGGTTCAGTTTTATAATTTGTATTCTGAGTAATATTTTTAATTACCCCGCTACTTAAATCTATCTCAACTTCATCAAATTCATTTATCTTATCAGTATCAGACAGTTCCAAGAAAGGCAAACCTATATTTATGGCATTGCGGTAAAATATCGCGGCAAAACTTTTTGCCAAAACCGCGCTCACCCCGCACCCCTTGATAGCCAATGGCGCGTGCTCCCTTGACGAACCGCAGCCGAAATTCTCTCCTGCGACAATTATATCCCCGGGTTTGACCTTAGAAACAAAATCCGGGCTGATACTTTCCATACAATGAGCCCCCAACTCTTTTGCGTCTGTTGAAACCAGGTATTTTGCCGCAATAATATCATCGGTGTTTATATTATCGCTGAATTTATGGACCTTCCCTTTAATGATCATAGTTTTTATGGTACTGTTATTTTGCCTGTTAAAGCAGAAAAGGCGGCTACCGCCGGATTGGACAGATAAACAAACGATTTAGGGCTGCCCATCCTGCCTATAAAATTCCTGTTTGTGGTTGCCAAAGCTGTTTCCCCTCCAGCCAAAATACCCATATGCCCGCCAAGGCATGGGCCGCATGTCGGGGTAGAAAATATACCGCCCGATCTCACAAATATCTCAGCCAGGCCTTCCTGAACCGCTTCTAAATATATCTTTTGTGTTGCCGGTATTACTATTAATTTTAAACCAACCTTTATTTTCTTACCTTTTAAAATTTTTGCTGCAATCCTTAAGTCGGATATCCTGCCGTTAGTGCAGGAACCGATAACAACCTGATCAATCTTCACACCGCCCAGTTCACTTGCCGGTTTGACATTGCTCGGCAGGTGCGGACAGGCAACCTGAGGCGTAAGCTTCGAAATATCCCATTCGTATATCTTTTCATACTCCGCATCTGAATCTGATTTTAAGTCGGCGTATTTTTTCTTGAGTTTTTTACTTGTGACCTCTTCTACATATTTCCAGGTTATCTCATCCGGTTCAATTATGCCGGCCCTGCCTCCAGCCTCAATCGCCATATTAGACATGGCAAAACGATCATCCATGGGAAGATTACGGATCACCGGGCCGCTAAACTCCATTACCTTATATAATGCACCATCAACCCCGATCTGGCCGATAGTGAATAAAATTAAATCTTTTCCTCCTACCCACTTATTTAATTTACCTTTAAAAACAAATTTAATCGTATGTGGGACTTTCAACCAGATCTTCCCGTCAACATAAGCTCGGGCCAGATCCGTTGAGCCGATCCCGGTTGAATAACATCCTAACGCGCCGTAAGTACAAGTATGAGAATCGGCACCTATTACCAGATCACCCGGAAGGACCAAACCCTTCTCCGGCAACAGCGCATGCTCTATTCCCATGCATCCGACTTCAAAATAATTCTTTATCTTCTGCTCTTTGGCAAAATCTGCCAAAACCTTACACTGATTGGCGCTTTTTAAATCTTTAGCAGGAGCAAAATGGTCAGGGACCAGGACTACTTTATTTTTGTCAAAGACTTTCTTAAAACCAGCCTTCTTAAACTCGGAAATTGCGATGGGAGCCGTAATATCATTACCCAAAGCAACATCCACTTTGGCTTCGATAAATTCACCCGGCTTAATATCTTTTTTTCCGGTATGAGTAAGTAAAATTTTTTCAGCTATCGTGTAACCCATAATTTTTGTGATTTTCTATTGGAATTTCTTGGCAAT
>CAIRWO010000202.1 GCA_903882345.1 Candidatus Omnitrophota bacterium
GAATTTCCGAGGGCTCCCGCCCTTTTTGCAAAGCCGAAAGCGACGAGGACCAGTTGAGCGAAAAAAAGAACTTGCCGCGCGATAATGGGGACTTGCGGAACGATAAATTATAAAAAAGCTATTGGATTTTCAGACCGACCATGGCAGTTTTCATTTCAGGCGGTAGAGATGATTCAAACTTTATGAATTCACCGGTGGAAGGATGTATAAACCCCAGATCTTTGGCGTGAAGGGCCAGACGGGAAAAGTTTTCTTTTTTACCGTAAGTCTTATCGCCTAAGATCGGATGACCCAGATAAGAGAGGTGGACACGCAGCTGGTGCGTCCGGCCTGTCTGCGGGAATAATTCCACAGCGGTAAATTCCGGATAGCGCCTGAGCACCCGATAAAAGGTATGTGCCTGTTTAGCTTCTTCGGTAAAGCTCACCGACATCTTTTTCCTGTCCAGAGAATGCCTTTTAAGCGGAACATCCACGATCCCTTCGTCGAAACTGACCTTACCGGTGACAAGAGCGATATAGCGGCGTTCGATCGAATGTTTTTTAAACTGTTTGATCAAGGCTAAATGGGCGGGATTGTTCTTGGCAATGACCATAACACCGGAAGTCTCCTTATCCAGACGATGCACGATGCCCGGCCGCTCTTTATTGATAGAGGACAATTCTTTTGTATGGAATAAAAGCGCCTGGACCAACGTATGCGTCATGTTCCCTGCGCCGGGATGTACAACGATTCCGGACGGTTTATCCAGGACAATCACATCTTTGTCTTCAAAAATAATATTTAAAGGGATATCTTCCGGCAGAAGACCGCTTTCCGGCGCGTCAGGGACAGTCCATTGCAATTTATCGCCTGCTTTTAATCTGTAATGCGGCTTGGCCTTTGTGCTATTCACAAGGACCTTGCCTTTCAATATCATGTCCTTCACAAGAGTGCGGGAGAGCTCAGACGTCTTGTCTTTTAAAAAGACATCAAGCCTTACCTGGACCCCTTCCCCGCCGGCCTCTATAAAACAGTTTTTTTCTTCCATAAGAGTATCAGATAAAATAACAAGCCTGCGCCGAACACAACGATGCTTATCCACTGAAAAATGCTTAAAGAAAAATAAAACGGACGCATATCTCCGCGGACAAATTCCAGCAAAAACCGCTGAAGGCTTGCAAGCATAAGATAAAAAGCAAATATCGTGCCTTGTTTTGCGGGTGTAAGGACTCTCAAAATAACAAAGATACTAAGAAGAGTCAGCGAATCCAAGAGTTGCGACGGGAACAGAACCCGCTCGTGGACAGGAAAATATATCCCTAAAGGTGATTCTTTGCCGTAACAACACCCATTATAAAAACAGCCTATGCGGCCGATCGCCTGAGCCAAGGCCACGTACGGCGCAAAAAGATCAAACATTGCTAAGGCGGAGAGTTTCTTCCGTTTGATAAAAATTAGGCCGCTCACGCAAGCGCCGATAAGACCGCCAAACCAAACAAGGCCACCGTGCTGCAACATCAGGATCTCAAGGGGATCTTGGCGGAAATAGCTCCAATTCAATATCACGTAGAAAACCCTAGCGAAAACAATACCGCTCGTCAAGACCAAAAAACAGAAGTTATAAATGATGTTTTCGTCAAAGCGCCGTTGCCGGGATTCTTGGGTCAGAAGCGTTACGGAAACAAGAAAAGCGATGGCCACGAAGACACCGTAGGTATAAATATTTAAAAAACCACACTTATAAAGAACCGGATGCATTGTTTCTCC
>CAIRWO010000203.1 GCA_903882345.1 Candidatus Omnitrophota bacterium
CCCGGAAGTCAACCCGCAGGATATAAAGAAGCATAAGGGCATCATCGCGAATCCCAACTGCTCGACCATACAGATGGTCGTGGCGCTGTGGCCGATCTATAAGAAGGCCGGTATAAAGAGGATCATTGTTACTACGCTTCAGGCTTCTTCCGGCGCTGGGAAGGCCGCGGTGGAACAGTTAAAAGAAGAGACCGGGCTGATTGCCGCCGGAGGGTTTGAAAATATACAGGTAAAGGCAGAGAATAGATCTATGCCTCAGCAGCTGGCCTATAATGTTTTTCCTCATATCGGCGGGTTTGCCGAATGCGGCTATACCAGTGAAGAATGGAAACTGGTTAAGGAAACGCACAAGATCATGCACGACGATAAAATAAAGATCTCCGCTACCACCGTGCGCGTTCCCGTAAGGACCGGGCATTCGGAATCGGTGTATATTGAAACCGAGAAACCAGTTACCCCGGAAAATGTCAGAAGATTATTGGCAAACGCACCCGGCGTAGTCGTGTTAGACGATCCCAAAGATAATATTTACCCGATGCCAAAAGACGTTGAAGGTAAGGATGAAACTTTTGTCGGCAGGATCCGCGGCGATTGTTTCGTGAAGAACGGATTGTGGCTTTGGGTGGTTGCCGATAACCTGCGTAAAGGCGCTGCGACGAATGCCGTGCAGATCGCCGAATGCCTGATTTCAGGATAGACCCGCCTTGCGTAATATCAAAATTGAAATAGAATACGACGGCACGGATTACTGCGGTTGGCAGGTGCAGAATAGTCCAGTGTCTAGAGTCCGCAGTCCGCGGAAAAGAAGCATACAGGAAACAATAGAGAAAATCCTCCAGAAGATCCTGCATGAGAAAATAAAGCTTATTGGTTCCGGAAGGACCGACGCCGGCGTTCACGCAAAGGCGCAGGTTGCTAATTTCCCGCTGAAATCGCAGATAGCGCTGGCAAGGCTGCAAGAAGGGTTGAACGCCTTGCTTCCGAAAGATATCGCGATTACCGGGATCAGCGAAGCCGGGCCGGATTTTCACAGCCGTTTCAGCGCTAAATCCAAAGTTTACAGCTATACGATATTAAACCGGCTGCACCGCAGCGCTATTTTACGCAATTACGCTTACTTTTGCCGCTACCCCTTAGATCTAAACTTAATGCGCCGGGAAGCGCTGACGCTTGTGGGTAGGCACAATTTTTGGGCTTTCTGTGCTTCTTCGGGCAGGGGGAAAAATCCCCGGAAAAGCATAAAAAGGATTGCCATAGCAAAACGTAACGGCCTGATCAACATAGAAATCGAAGCCGACGGTTACCTTTATAATATGGTAAGGAATATTGTCGGCACACTCATTGATGTCGGCAGGGGGAGGCTGGCCAAAGGCAGCGTAAAAAAAATACTGCTTTCCCGAAACAGGCCCAGCGCCGGCCCTACAGTCCCCGCAAAAGGCCTCTGCCTGCTTAAAGTAAAATATTAAAAAGTTTTTTTGGGGACGTCCTTCCAAGTACCACCCTCAGGCTTTCTAAGCCTCGCTGTTTTCATCAATTATAAATTCCCTTGTTAGATACTCCTTCTTCATTCGTCTATTAGATTAGGAAGGAGAGTGCTGTATGCCAAGAATAAGCAGAGTTTTAGTAGATGGAGGATATTACCATATTGTAACCAGAGGCATTGACCGCAGACGGTTGTTTCGGTATAAACATGACTATGAATGCTTTTTGGCGATAGTCAAACAATACCAGCGTTGTTATGCAGTCAGGATAATTAATTATTGTATTATGTCTAACCACATACACCTGTTGCTTAATGCTATTAAGGCATCAGATTTACCGAAATTCATGCAGTCAATCCTGCAGGTATATGCGGTCAAATTTCGTAAGCGATATGGTTCTGTCGGTTTTGTGTTTCAAAACCGCTATAAGAGCCGATTTATAGACAGCGACAGCTATCTTTTGGAATGCGCAAGGTATATTGAGCGGAATCCTCTGCGCGCAAAGATGGTTAACAGTTTATCGGAATACAGATGGAGTAGTTATTCTTATTATGCTAACGGCTTGGATGATGGTATAATAAGTATGCTTAATCCGCTTTATCAGGGGCTGGCGCAAACACAACAAGAAAGACAAGAAGCTTATATTAAATATATATCCGAAGACA
>CAIRWO010000204.1 GCA_903882345.1 Candidatus Omnitrophota bacterium
AGATTTCCCAGCAGCTCTCCGAGTGGTCGGAAAAAGCAGGAATTAAATTCGGATTTTCCATTATTACTAACGGTAGCTTGATCAGCCCGGAATTGATCGATAAGTTAGTTACTCTCGGACTCAAAGAAATCCGGGTGACCATTGACGGAGACAAAGAAGCCCATGATCTGAAACGACCTTTTAAAGACGGCTCTGGTTCTTTTGATGCGATTATAAATAATATCAAAGACGTAATTGCTAAGGTAAACATCGGTATTGCCGGTAATTTTGACCGGGAAAGTTTTGCTAGTATATCCCGTTTATTAGATTACCTGGAAAAAGAGGAGTTGCTTTATCGCTTGAGCAGCTTTAGATTCGCGCCGATCGTGCCGCGCCTCGGCCCGAAAAATAATCCCCGCTCCATCGAATTAGCCGAATGCAGTGCTTTTATCGGTAAAGAAGGCCTGTTCCGGGAAACCATCAGCTTAAAAAAAGAACTCATGCGCCGCGGTTTAGAGGCGCATAGCGGATTGGCGATCAATGCCTGCCCATTGTTTATGCAGGATGCCGGGGTAAGCATTGACCCCAGAGGCGTAATTTATAAATGTAATTCCTTACTGGGATATCCGGAATTCTCCGTCGGGGATGTGCGGCAACCGGATTATAACGATAATTTTAAATCTTTCCTTAGCCTTGAAGCCTGGAAAAAATGCCCGTTAGATTGTCCGTATGTGCCGATGTGTCAGGGAGGCTGCCGCTTTTTTTCTTATGTGGAAAACGGAAATTTTGCGGACATGTTTTGTAAACGTGAATACTTTGAGCGGATAATCCCCGATCTGATCAAGCTGGAATATGAAAAAACTAAGTGTAGAGCCGTTCCTGCGGCTGCTAAAGCCGTATAAACGGAAAGTCATTCTGGTTTTTATAGCGATTGTCCTGGCTAACCTGGCGGGGCTGGTATTCCCATGGGTGATCAAGGTTATCGTAGACGAGATCATCGTCAAAAAAGACCTCGTTTTACTCAACACCGTAGTCATTTGCCTCATTTTAAGCTTCATCATAAAGTCGGTTTTCGGTTTTCTGCGTGAATACCTCGCGTCGCTAGTCGGCGAAAGCGTAATGTGCGACCTGCGTAACCAGATTTACTGGCATCTTCATAGGCTGTCGGTCAAATACGTCGAGAATACGCCTTCAGGAAAGATCATCTCCGGAATTATCGGCGACGTGGAAAGCATCAAGGAATTCCTTTTTGGCGGGGCAGTGGATTTTGTTTATTCATTTTTTGGCCTGGGTTTCGTAATTGTCGTATTATTTGTGCTTAACTGGAAACTTGCTTTGATCTCTGTTTTGTATCTGCCGGTTTTTGCCTTAGCTTTCTTAAAAATTTCTCCCCGCCTGAAAAATAAGCACGCATTGGTAAGAGAAAAATACGGGGAATTGACTTCCCGGATAAGCGAGGTCTTAAACGGCATACGCGTAGTTGCCGGGTTTGCCGCGGATAAGAAAGAAGCCGAGATATTCAATGCCAAACAGAAAGAAATATTCGAAGCCGCTGTTGGTAGCCATAGGCTGGGGATTTTTCTCTGGATGGGGGCGGAATTCTTAAGCTCACTCGGCTTGGCAATACTGGTCTGGTTTGGGGCAAGGCAGGTGATCGCCGGGAAGATTTCCGTAGGCACTTTAATGGCCTTCTATACTTATCTGGGGTTACTTTTTTATCCGGTGATCAGGATAGCCATAATTAATAATTATTACCAGGAAGCAGCTGCTTCTATGGAGCGCGTGGAAGGGGTATTGGCTACGGAACCGGAGATAAAAGAGCTCAGCTCTCCGGTTGTTCCCGGAAAGATCGAAGGAAATGTGCTTTTTTCCGCAGTAAGTTTCAGCTATGATCACAAGAAACCCGTGCTTTCTGACATTAACCTGGAAGTAAAAAAGTCGGAAGCTGTGGCTTTGGTCGGTAAAAGCGGCAGCGGTAAGACCACCTTAATAAATTTACTTTTGCGTTTTTACGACCCTCTAGAAGGAAAGATCTCTATCGACGGATACAATCTGGCGGATCTCTCTTTGAAAGATTACCGCTCCAAGGTTGCCATGGTGATCCAGGATGATTATCTTTTTGGCACCACAATCAGGGAAAATATTGCTTATGGCAGGTCAATTGTTTCCGATGGGGAGATTATACAGGCAGCAAAGCTGGCGAACGCCCATGAGTTTATCAGCGAATTACCCGAAGCTTATGATACTCAAATCGGTGAACGGGGAATAAGGCTTTCCTACGGCCAGCGCCAAAGAATATCCATTGCCCGGGCAATATTGCGCGACCCGGCAATATTGATCCTTGATGAAGCGACTTCCAGCGTGGATTCGGAAACTGAGCGCTTGATCATCGAAGACGCGTTTAAGAAGCTGATGCGGGGCAGGACCACCTTTGTGATTTCCCACCGTCTATCAGCGGTAACTTATACAGATAGGATCATTTTTATCGAAGACGGCAGGATAACCGAGTCTGGCAGCCACGCTGAATTACTGGAGAAAAAAGGCGGCTACTGGAGAATGTGGTTAAGCCAGGCGCATCCGCCAGAACCGATCCTCAATCCGGAAAGACTGCGGGAATATGCGGATTAAAAGAGTAATTAGCAGATTCTTATTAGCAAATTTTTACCGTAATCTTTGGGTGCGCATTGCGATTGCCTTAAGCATTGTCATTACTGTTCCGGTAATATTTTTGGGCTTATCCCTGATCAACCGGTCTCAGTCGGCAATAAAGAAATCAGTATTGAATAACCACAAAGAGATAGTTATCCGTGCTGCCGAAGAGATCAGCCTGCTCTTGAAGCGCTCGGAAGATGTCCTGGCTTCAACTGCTGCAGTGATCGGCTCGGAGCATTTTGATCCCTGGCATCAAGAGACCGTGCTGGTGGGCCTGGCGCTCGATCAACCCGCTTTTATCAGGGTGACTTCTTTTGACCTATCGGGAAAGATGATCGCTACTTCTGATCTGGGCAGGTTTTTTATCTTAAATTATACCGATAACATCATGCAAAAGCCCCTGGAAGGTAAGAATTATATTTCCGAGGTTAAGTTCCAGGATAACGATCACCTTCCGTACCTGGCAATGTCGCTTCCGATCAGGGAAAACGGCAGGATCAATGGGATACTGGCGGCAGATGTTAATTTAAGGAGTATGTGGGATATCGTAGACGGGATAAAGGTTGGCAATACCGGCAGGGCGTTTTTGGTATCTGAGGACGGAATTCTCATTGCCTCGCCGGACAAAAAACAGGTATTGAAAAATGAGAATATCCGCTGGCAAAAAGACGTGAGCGCCGCCCTCTTCGGCAGGAACGAGGCAATGATCTTAAAGGACGGTTATGGCAGGCAATGGGTGAGTTCTTATGCCCCTGTGCCGGGTACGGGCTGGGGCATTGTTTTACGCCAAAGGGATAATGAGGCCTATCTGTTTTCCCGGGTAATGCAGTGGCAGTCCTGGTTTATTATCTTTTTTTGTGAGATCATCGCTGTCCTGGCGGCGATCGTTTTAGCGCGTATTTTTATACGTCCGGTTAAAACACTATTGTCGAGGCTTAGGGGCGCCGGCAACGGCAATCTCGATTATAAAATAGACATAAAGCGGCATGATGAACTGGGCGAATTGATCAGGGTGTTTAACGCGCTGACGGATAAATTGAACCGGGCAAAATTAAGCCAAAAATTTTCCAGTGTCGGGGAAGCGGCAGTATGGGTTGCCCATGAACTTAAGAATTCCCTGGCGCCGATAAAGTCGTTTGTGCAGCTCTTGCCGGCCAGGCACACCGATGGAAAATTCATCGATAAGTTCCAAGATATCGTACCGGAAGAAATAAACCGCTGTGAACGTATGCTTAAGGAGTTATCCGATTTTTCTTCCTCGGGCGAGTTGAGATTAGAGCGGATCAATCTTAAAGACGTCATTGACAGTGTGCTAAAAATAATGGAAGACCGCTTTAGCGAAAGCAACATTCAAATAAGGCTCCAGGCGGACAATACCAATCTTTACATACAGGGCGACCAGGAAAAACTTAAACAGGTATTTATTAATTTATTCATCAACGCCGTGAGCGCGATGCCGCAGGGAGGCAGCGTTAATTTGGTGATGCGCATCATAAGAGCGATTTATGCGGCAAATGATTCTTTTGTCGAGATAAATATCTCTGATACCGGGATGGGCATTCCCGAAGACAGGCTGAAAAATCTATTTGAGCCGTTCAAGAGTACCAAAAAAGAAGGCATGGGCCTGGGGCTGGCCATCAGCCGCAGGATAATCGAACAGCACGGCGGAGAAATATTGGTAGAAAGCCAGATTGACAAGGGAACGGTTTTTACTATCCGTCTGCCGCAGGAAACAGCATTTCCCCCCGTTTTTCTTAAAAAACCATAGTAGAATCAGGACAGTTGAAAGTTGATTTAGCCCATTTACAAATCCCAGGAAAGAGTTATATTAAAAGCAGTTATTAAACAACCAGAGGAATAAAATGGCGGCAGCCGATGCGATCTTGGTCGTAGACGATACAGAAAATATCAGGAGTATTTTTACTACGGCGTTTGAGGAATACAGGATTATTACCGCGGCAGGCGCTCAGGAAGCCTTAAATATCCTTAATAAGCCCAACGATATCGGTCTTATTGTCCTGGATGTAATGATGCCCGGCATAAACGGCCTGGAACTGCTGAAGGAAATAAAAAAAAATAACCAGAAATGCAAAATTGTGATTATGACTGCGTATAGTTCCAAAGACATTGCCATCGAGGCATTACGCCTGGATGCCGACGATTATATTGAAAAGCCTTTTGATATAGACAGCGTCAAGGCGGTATTTGACAGGTTATTGAAGGAGGCTAGCAGCTCTACGGGCGCACTAAACCAGCAGGCGCAGGACAGCAAGATACAGTTGGCGCAGCGCCTGCTGAAGAGGAATTATAATAGAAATTTTTCTCTTCAGGATGCTTCCAAAGAGGTGTTTTTAAGCTATAAATATTTAAGCCGGGTGTTTAAAGAAAAGACCGGCAGGGGTTTTAACAAATACAGGCTGGAATTGAAGATAAATTCCGCCAAGCAGTTATTGAAGGAAAGCCGGGATACCGTTACCCAGATTGCCTATAAGGTAGGATATCACAACCCGGATTCTTTTATGAAGATGTTTAAGCGGATCACCGGCAGGACTCCTTCTGAGTTTCGAGCCAATGTCAGCGGCAACGATAAAATTAAAGCAAAATAGTAAGTCCCTATGAACCAGAAAAACCCCGTCAAGGTGCTTATTGTTGACGATGAAAAAGTTGTAAGAGATTTTTTGGCAAGGTTTCTTGAGTTGAAAGGTATGGTTGCTACGGCAGTGGAAACCGGTAAAGAGGCTATAGCAGCGGTACAAAATGAAGATTATGGGATCGCTTTCATCGAAGTAAGAATGCCTTTGATGGACGGTCTGGAAACGCTCATCAAGCTTAAGAAAATTAAGCCGGGTATTAAATATATGATGATGACCGGCGATTATACGGATTTACGGATTAAGTTAGCCCAAAAGGAGGGCGCCGCAATCTGTATGAAGAAGCCGTTTGATATTGCCGAACTTTCAGAAGTAATAGCCGAGTTTATTTGATTTAACCCTGTCTCATTCCCCGCTTTATTCCCCGCTTTTATACCCTTTTTCCCCTTGACGACGGAAAGTTTGTATGATAAACTTATTTTCTTGTTAATCTTAAAAAGGAGAGCTAGAAATGTATGCAATAATTGAAGTTGGAGCAAAACAGTTCAATGTAAAAAAGGGTGATATTATTGAAGTTGAGAAGCTGGAAGGGGACAAAGGTAAAGGCATTGTTTTTGATAAAATCCTGCTAGCCTGTGAGGATGATAAAATTGAGGTCGGTCAACCCTATATCAAAGGCGCCTCGGTAAAAGCAGAAGTGCTTTGTCAAATTAAGGCTGCCAAGGTCGTCTCTTACAAATACCGCCGCCGGAAAGCCTCACATACTAAAAAAGGGCACCGTCAGAAGCTGACGAGGGTTAAAATAGAAGAAATTAAAGTCAGTTAATCGGCAAACTAAGCGCATACATGTTCATTGACAACGCAAAGATATTTGTCAAGGCTGGCCGAGGCGGTAAGGGCTGCCGCTGTTTTTATCGCGATAAATATACCCGTTACGGCATACCCGACGGGGGTGACGGCGGCAGGGGCGGAGATGTGATCTTCAGGGCAGACAGGAACTTGCGCACCCTGATGGACTTTCATTACAATCGGCATTTCCGCGGCCAGGACGGCAGCCATGGCTCAGGGAAAAATAAAAAAGGTAAAGAGGGCGTAAGCCTATTGGCCAGGGTCCCGTGCGGCACGCTGATAAAAGATTTTAAGACGGATTGCCTGCTGCGTTCGCTGGATAAAGACGGCGAAGAGGTGATTGTTGCTTCCGGAGGCAAGGGCGGGAGAGGCAATCAACACAACCATGAGGTTACCGATCCCGGGCCCGGAGAAGAAAAAGAAATATTACTGGATTTAAAACTTATTGCCGATGCAGGAGTAATAGGTTTTCCTAATGCCGGTAAATCTACTTTGATTACCGGTATATCCAATGCTCAACCAAAGATTGCCGCATATCCCTTTACCACGAAATTTCCTATCTTAGGAGTGGTCGGCACTAAAGGGGAAGCATTTGTTATTGCCGACATACCAGGTTTAATTGAAGGTTCATCGCACGGCCGGGGCTTGGGAGATAAGTTTTTAAGGCACGTGGAACGGACAAGGGTATTGGTCCATCTGGTAGATATGGCCGGCTCTGACGGCAGGGATCCGCTCTACGATTATAAGACGATAAACGCGGAACTAAAGAGTTACGATAAAGCGGTTTTTAAAAAACCCCAGATCATTGCCGCCAATAAAATGGACCTGCAGCCTGCTAAAAAAAATTTAGAGAGGTTTAAAAAGGAAATCGGGAAGCGCGTTTACCCGATATCCGCGTTGAAAAATGAAGGCCTGGAGGAATTAATTGAAGCAATCAGAAAGAAGTTATAACAGGGTAGTCGTAAAAATCGGCTCGAGTCTTTTTTTTAGAAAACTAGAGCCACGCGGCATCGATCTGGATTTTGGTATTTTGCATGGGATCATCCAACAAGTTATCGGGTTGGTCAACGACGGGAAAGAGGTGGTATTGGTCTCTTCCGGCGCGATCG
>CAIRWO010000205.1 GCA_903882345.1 Candidatus Omnitrophota bacterium
AATGAAGCATTCCCATAATGATCCGCTGACGGCAATTGATCTAGATCCTCACGGAAACATCGTCGGCGTATGCCCTGACTGCGGCGGAGCCCTCCGCCATGAAGAAGGCTGCGTTAAATGCCAGGCCTGCGGTTATTCTAAGTGTTAATATAACTACGCTATCCCGCCTTGTAAAACGAGATGGATAATTACGATATCATTGTTATCGGTGCCGGGCATGCCGGCATCGAGGCAGCTTTGGCTTCCAGCCGTATGGGTTGTAAGACCCTGATCATCACTTTACGGCTGGAGAGTATCGGCGTTTTAAGCTGTAATCCGGCAATCGGCGGTGTGGGTAAGGGCCAACTGGTCAAGGAAATTGATAGCCTTGGCGGTGAAATGGCAAAGGCAGCGGATCGCTGCGGCATACAATTCCGCATCCTTAATGCCTCTAAGGGCGCTGCTGTACAGTCCTCGCGTGCGCAGATCGATATGGGTATGTATAAGGACTGTATGCAGTTGCTGCTTAAGGCTGCGCCGAATTTATTCATTAAAGAAGGGGAAGTAAAAAGTTTAATTGTGCAGGCAGGCCGCGTAACCGGTGTAGTCACGGACAGAAAAGAGGAAATAACTGCCTGTTGTGTTGTTGTTGCGCCCGGTACCTTCCTTGACGGCTTGATCCACGTCGGCTTAAAGCATTTTAGCGGCGGCAGGATTAATGAACCGGCAAGCATCGGCCTTGCGGAAAACCTGCGGCAACACGGGTTTAATTTATTGCGTTTTAAGACCGGCACCTGCCCGCGCTTAGACAAAAAATCGATCGATTTTACCCGCCTAAAAATTCAAGAAGGCGATAATCCTCCCATCCCATTTTCTTTTTCCACGGAAAAGATCAGGCAAAAACAAATCCCCTGTTATATCACTTACACAAATAACCAGACACATAACATTATCCTTGATAACCTCAATCGTTCTCCGCTTTATGCGGGTATTATCAAGGCAACCGGCGTAAGGTATTGCCCATCGATCGAAGATAAAATTGTAAAATTCCCGGAAAGGCCGCGCCACCAGATATTCCTTGAGCCGCAAGGCTATGATACGGATGAGATTTATCCTAATGGCCTCTCTACAAGCCTGCCGGAAGACGCGCAGCTTAAGATACTACATTCTATTGAGGGATTGGAGGAAGCGCGGGTAATCAGGTTTGGTTATGGGATAGAACATACTGTGGTTGAGCCCACGCAGCTTTATCCAAGCACAGAAACAAAGCAACTGAAAAATCTTTTTCTCGCCGGCCAGATTAACGGGACAACCGGTTATGAAGAAGCAGCGGCTCAAGGGTTGGTCGCCGGGATAAACGCTGCCCTGCGCGTAAAAAATAAACAGCCGCTGGTATTGGATCGCTCAACCAGCTACATCGGAGTGCTGCTGGACGACCTTACCACTAAGGGCACACTCGAGCCGTACCGTATGTTTACTTCTCGCGTAGAATACCGCCTCATTTTAAGGGAAGATAACGCTGATATCCGTTTGAGGAAGATCGGTTACGCATTGGGTCTTGTTTCAGAGCGGGATTTTGGCAAGACCCAGGATAAGATCAAGGCGATTGAGAACGGGATGAATTTTTTAAGGCAGGCGCGGATAAAACCTAACGAGGAAATAAATAATTTACTTAAAGCATTGGGAAGTGCCGCGATAAAAAAATCCGTCAGCTTAGAAGAAATCATTAAACGGCCTCAAGTGAGCTTAGCCGATCTAAAGGCGCTTTCTACTGTCAAACTTGACATCGAAGAATCCGCTTTCCGGCAGGTAGAAATCGAGGTAAAATATGCCGGGTTCATACAAAGGCAGCTTAAGGACGTAGAAAGGTTTAAGCACCTTGAAAAAATAAACTTACCGCAAAAGTTGGATTACGCTATAATTCCCGGGCTTTCGCGGGAAATAAAGGAAAAGTTAAGCCGTTTTAAACCGCTAAACCTGGGGCAGGCATCGCGGATTTCGGGGGTGACGCCGGCGGCGATATCGATTTTGCTGGTGTATTTAAAAAAATATGGCCAATAATTACCTTTCGTTAAAAAAATTCTGCCTTGATGCGGGCGCGGATCTATTCGGCGTTGCCGATATAGAAGATATAAAGAATGGATTTGAGCTTTCAAAGGAGAGCGTAGATAAGATCAGCCGGGCAGTTTGCCTGGCAGTAAGGTTATCGCAAGGCGTTTTAGAAGACATAAAAGATGCCCCCACGAAGCTCTATTTTTACCATTATAAAACCGCAAACGTCTTTTTAGACCAGCTGGCGTTTAAAACTGCCGGCTTCATTCAAAAAAAAGGCTTTCTTGCCATACCTATACCTGCTTCTCAGATCGTAGAATGGAGCACACTAAAGGCACATTTATCACATAAACAAATCAGTCATCTGGCAGGCCTTGGCTGGATCGGCAGGAATAATCTATTAGTGAATAAGCAGTTTGGCAGCCAGCTTCGTTTGGCAACCATCCTTACGGATATGCCGCTTAAAATAGATAAGCCTGGCAAGGATAGCTGTGCCAGCTGCCGCTTATGCGTCCAGCTCTGCCCGGCAGGGGCAATAAAAGATAACCCTGTTGATTTCGACCATATTAAATGCTTTGAAAAGTTAAAGGAATTCCAAAAACAAAGGCTGGTGGATCAGTATATCTGTGGGGTCTGCGTCAACGCCTGCCGGGGAGCTGTGAAATGAAGGAAAGGATTTTAGTCGTTGAAGACGATAAACATATCTCTAGATTAGTTGCCTATAATTTAGAGAAAGCCGGGTTTGATTGTTCTCAAGCCTACACCGGAGAAGAGGCTTTAAAGTATTTAGCCAAGCAGCCGGCAGATCTAATAATTTTGGACATCATGCTTCCGGAAATGGACGGGTTTGCAGTCTGCCGCTTGATAAAGCAGGATCACCGGTTAAAACATATACCTATTATTATGCTTACGGCCAAGGGGGAAGAAGTTGACCGGGTTGTCGGGTTGGAATTAGGGGCTGATGATTATGTGGTTAAGCCGTTCAGCCCGCGCGAACTTATTTTGCGCATAAAAACAATCTTAAAAAGAAGTAAGCCCGCAGAAACGCAGACAAAGGATCTTATTGAGTGCGCCGGCCTGCTTATTGATATACCTAGATACAGGGTTACATTAAATAATAAAGAAATAACACTTACCGCGATGGAATTTAAGTTACTGGTTATTCTTATCCAGAGGCAGGGCCGCGTGCAGACAAGAGAGAGGCTGCTTTCGGATGTTTGGGATATCAACGCCGATGTGTATACCCGCACAGTAGATACGCATATTAAGCGCCTGAGAGAAAAGCTGGGTAAGGCAGGACGCTTGATCGAAACCGTCAGGGGTTTAGGATACAGGTTTAAGGAGGAAGACAGTGAAGATTAGCCTGCACTGGAAAATAACCTTCATTTTTTGTTCGATATTTATCCTCGCCCTCTTAAGTGGTTATCTTTATCTTTCACCCAGACTTGCATACTATTTTGAAAGCGGACTTCAGGATAGTCTTAGGCGTGAGCTCATGCTTGGTAGAGACCTCTTGGAAGCATCTTTAGGCCCTGCGGGTTCCGGTGGTAATATCGGCGATGCCGATATGTTGGCACGCAAGATCGGTAAAGAATTAGGATTAAGGGCAACGATTATTGCTTTAGATGGGACAGTAATCGGAGACAATGTTTTAAATAAAGATGAAATCGCGAAATTAGAAAACCATGCTGACCGGCCGGAGATCCAAAACGCCCTTAAGAATGGTTTTGGCATCAGCAAACGTTATAGCTATACAATCAGAAAATATATGCTCTATATGGCAGCTTCTTTTGGCAAGGCAAGGCCTGCCGGCATATTAAGATTATCTATACCGCTGGAGGCCATTGCCTCACTGGAAGCGCAATTACAAAAAACCGTTATCTTTACAGTTTTCTTTGTATTTTTGCTTTGCTTAGGAATAACTTTTGTAATTTCAATTTTTGTTTCCCGGCCGCTGATAGAGATGTCCAAGGCCGCAAGGGCTGTGGCAGGAGGTGATTTTAGCAAAAAGCCGGCGGTTTATTCAAACGACGAAGTAGGCCAGCTCGCCCGGGCCATCACAGATATGTCAGATGAAATAAAAGATAAGATGGAAAAGATAAAATCAGAAAGCACTAAGCTGGATATCGTACTTTCCAGCATGTTTGAAGGGGTTATCGTTACCGACCAAGCCGGCATAATTATATTAATGAATCCCGCTTTAAAAAAATTATTTTTTATAGATTATGACCCTAAGGGCAAGAGGCCCCTGGAGGTGATCCGCAATACCAGCGTGCAGGATATCGTAGACAGGATCCTTCAGGGTAAGCAACGCCTGGCTACGGAAGAAATCAGCGTGACTCAGCCGGAAGAAAAAATTTTGCAGGTAAACGGCGCTGCGATAATCAGGAATAACAGCCTTGAAGGCACGGTTCTGGTCTTTCATGATATCAGTGAATTAAGGAGGCTTGAAAAAATACGCCAGGATTTTGTGGCCAATGTTTCGCATGAGCTGCGTACCCCGGTATCCAGTATTAAGGGCTATGCGGAGACCCTTCTTGAGGGGGCTATAGAAGACAAGGAAAACGCCCGCGATTTCGTTAGCATTATTCATCAGGATAGCGATAGGCTGGCTAAGCTCATTGATGACCTGCTTGATCTTTCTAAAATAGAATCCGGTAAGATGAAAATGGCATTTTTGCCGGTTGATGCTGCGGCATTGATAAAACGCAGTGTGGCAGTAATTGAAAACCAGGCCAAGGAAAAAAACATTTCCCTGAAAGCGGATTTACCTGCCCAGCTTCCTAAGATCCAGGCAGATGAAACTCGCTTTTCCCAGGTAATGATAAATCTTCTGGATAATGCTGTAAAATATACTCCCGAAGGCGGAACAGTAACGATTTCCACAAGCATTAAGGAAAAGTTCCTGCAGGTTGAAGTTAGCGATACCGGAATAGGAATCCCGGAAAGTGATATTCCCCGCATATTCGAAAGATTCTATCGCGTGGACAAGGCGCATTCCCGCGAACTCGGCGGCACCGGCCTTGGCCTTTCCATTGTTAAGCACATCGTACAATCCCACGGCGGGCAGGTCTGGCTAAAATCCGAACCTGGACAAGGCTCGACCTTCAGCTTTACCATCCCTCTGGCGTAACACCTCCCCAAAAAGTTCACAAAAATTTCACACTGGCTTAATGATATTGTCACAGCGATATTTTATACTCTATTACGGATAGGAGATCATAATGACAAAAGCGGAAAAGAAAATAATTATCATAGAAGACGACAAGCACATAAACCGCCTCATTTCCTACAACCTTTCCAAAAATGGTTTCCGTCCGGAATCCGTATATGACGGAAGAGAGGCGATGCATAGGCTTAGCGGAGAGAATTTTGATATCGTGATACTGGATATTATGCTTCCCGGCATCGATGGCTTCCATATTTGTAAGTCGATCAAGGAGAACCCCGCCGCCTTTAAAACGTTTGTCGTGATATTAACAGCCAGGGCCGAATCCCAGGATAAGATCTACGGAAATCTGGTAGGAGCAGACTATTATCTTACCAAGCCTTTCAGCGTCGCAAAGTTAATGGAGGTGATTAACGACCTGATCGCCTTGAGGGAGAAGGATTTTTCTATTGATACGCATAAAACAATGGCTAAACCGGGTGTGAGCAACTAAAGAAAAGGAGGGCAGGTGAATGAAAAAGTTTTTAACAGCGTTTGTTTTAGGGGGATTCATCGCGTTGAATTTAGGAATGTGTTTCTCTTACGCCGGTGAAATTGATCTTCTTCTCCAGAAGCTCGTGGACAAAGGCGTATTGACAGCCGGCGAGGCGCAGCAGATCGGCACGGAAACCAAGGAACAGGTAAAATCAGAGATTGCCAAGGGGAAATATTCTTCGCTGCCAGAGTGGGTGCAGAATATTAAAATGAAGGGGGATTTCAGAGTTAGGTATCAACTTGACCATGCAAAGGCTGATGCGAGCGCAGCAACCAACAACACTCAGGATAGGAACAGAGGCCGTGTCAGATTGAGACTCGGCTGGGATACGAAGGTCAATGACAAGATAGTGGTGGGAGCGGGTATTGCAACCGGGACGACAGATGTAACCAGTTATGATGCCGCGCGTTCCAATAACCAGAGCTTTGGAAATGCGTTTGCAAAGAAACCCTTAGTATTAGATTATGCGTATGCCAAGTATACTCCAGTGCCCTGGGCTTCGCTCATGGCTGGTAAGATGAAGTATCTCCCTTGGAGGCCTACTGATGTAATGATAGATAATGACATAACTCCAGAAGGAGGGGTTTTACAGTTAACTAAGAAATTTGGGAAAGCGAACCTCTTCTTGGATAACATGGTTTTCGTTCTCTCTGAGACCGAGCCAGCTACCCACAATGCCATGGCTTATGCTCTTCAGGGTGGTGCGGATTATGCGCTTACAGATACTCTTTCCGTAAAAGGCGCAGTTTCCTATTATGATTTTTCAAATGTTAAAGGAAGAGCTCTAGATGGTAGCCAAGGAACAAACACAAAAATGCTCGGTACCGGTAATACCGTTGCTGGCAATACTGGTACCACGGGTTTTAATATGTATAGTTTTAGAGATATAACTCCCGCGGTTGAATTCGGGATCAAGAATCCGTTCAAGGCCATCGCTAATGCCACCAGTTTAGGTATGTTGGATATTGAAAAATTATCATTTTTTGGAGAGTGTTATCAAAATCTCGCTGCCCCTGACAAAAATACTGGTTTTGCAGCTGGTTTCGGACTTGGAAATGAAAAAGTGGATGATTGGGGGAAATGGCAGTTTCAGTACGTATATAGCATGCTAGAAAAAGACTCGATTTTGGATACTCTTCCCGATTCTGATCGTTATACAGGAAAAACCGGTATCAGAGGTCATAAAGGTTCTTTCCAGTTCGGTCTAGGTAAGAATACCTGGCTTCAATTTGCGGTATTTCGCTTTGAAAATATCAATATGAGCCTTCCTACCACCAGAAGAGCTCCTACAACCGTTGTTCAAGCTGACTGGAATATGAAATTCTAACAATAAATAAGGAGGATAAAGAAATGAAAGTTTTAAGCAGGGTATTAACTCTAGCACTAGTGACGCTCGGTCTGACGATCCCGTGTTACGCGGAAAAAATTGTAGTGGAAGGTTCAACTACCGTCTTGCCCATCGCTCAGAAAGCGGCTGAGGTATTTATGAATAATAATTCCGGTGCGGATATATCTGTGCGCGGCGGCGGTTCAGGCGTGGGTATCGCTTCTTTAATTGACGGCACCTGTGATATAGGAAACTCTTCCCGCTCGATCAAGGATAGCGAACTTGACAAGGCAGTGACAAACGGAAGAAGCCCTAAAGCCAATGTTATCGCCATGGACGGGATCTGTGTTATCGTACATCCTGCAAATAGCATAGGCGCATTAACAAAGAAGCAGATCAAAGATATCTATACAGGGACAATTTCAAACTGGAAACAGTTAGGCGGGCCGGATGAGAAAATCGTGGTTATCTCACGCGATAGTTCAAGCGGAACGTTTGAGGCCTTTGGCGCCTTGGCTCTAGATGGGTCAAAGGTGCGCTCCGATGCGCTTTTACAAGCTTCTAATCAGGCAGTTGCCTCCACGGTATCCAGGACACCCGGGGCGATCGGCTATGTCGGGTTAGGGTATGTGTCGTCTTCAGTGAAGGCGGTTGATGTAGACGCAGTTAAGGCGACCAAGGAAACAGTACTTTCCAATAAATACCCGATTGGCAGGCCATTATTTATGTATACCAACGGCGAGCCCAAAGGTTTGGCAAAACAGTTTATTGATTTTATCTTAAGTTCTGAAGGTCAGAAACTGGTGGAAGAGGAAGGATTTGTCGGGCTGAAGTAAAGAAGCGTATGAAAGAGAAAATATACAAAGGGATCTTTGCAGTTTTGGCATTCGCTTCCCTGGCATTTTTAATGGGGATCGTGATTGTTTTGTTTAAAGAAGCGCTGCCGATATTCCAGAAGGTAAAAATAGGAGAATTTATCTTCGGTAGATATTGGTATCCGACATATTCACCTGCGGAATTTGGTATCCTGCCTTTGATCATGGCGTCCGTATGGGTGACTTTCGGCGCCGTGCTTGTTTGCGTCCCGTTGGGAGTAGGCAGCGCGCTTTATCTTCATGAACTGGCAGGCGATAAGCAAAGGGCGATAATAAAACCTTTAATCGAAATACTGGCAAGTATTCCTTCTGTTGTGTACGGTTTTTTCGGCATGGTGATCCTTACGCCATTTTTGCAGGATCTCTTTCATCTCCCTACGGGACTTTGTGCGCTTAACGCAAGTTTAGTATTAGGATTGATGGCTGTGCCTACGGTATGCAGCTTGGCTGATGATGCTTTAAATTATGTGCCTAAGTCATTCCGCGAGGCATCGTTTGCTGTCGGTGCAAACCGCTGGCAAACTTTAACGCAGGTAATTATACCGGCAGCGGGCTCCGGTATATCTACGGCGATAATCTTAGGAATGAGCCGGGCGATTGGAGAAACAATGACCGTTCTGATGGTTTCCGGAGGGGCAGCGGTTATCCCGCATACATTTTTAGAGCCGGTAAGGCCGATGACCGCAGCGATTGCCGCGGAGATGGGCGAAGCGCCGATGGGAGGACTACATTACCACGCCCTTTTTGCCATCGCGCTGATTTTATTTCTCATCACTTTTGTTTTCAATATCGTTGCCGAAATGATCAGCCGGCGCTTCCGGATAAAGTTAGGATTAAGCGGATGAAAAAGAATCTTATCCAGGATTCAGGTTTTTTTATTTTATTTCTTTGTATGCTCACGACGCTTATTTTTTTGGGGTTAATTATCTATTTTATCAGCGTAAGGGGACTTAAGGTAATATCCTGGGAATTTTTGACCCAAGGGCCAAGAATGGGCATGACTCAGGGTGGTATTGCCCCCGCCATTCTAGGGACAGTTTATTTAACCCTCGGCGCGGTCCTTTTCGCTTTGCCTTTGGGCTTGGCATGCGCAATATACCTCTGTGAATACTCTCCCAAGGGTTTTACGGTTAACCTTATCAAGATGGGCATAAACAATCTGGCCGGTGTGCCTTCGGTTGTTTTCGGGCTTTTTGGTCTGGCGGTTTTCGTAAAATTCTTTGGCTTCGGGGTATCTATTCTTTCCGGAAGCCTGACGTTAGGCATTGTGATCTTGCCTTTAATCATTTCGGCTTCCCAGGAGGCATTGCTGGCGGTCCCGCAGTCAATAAGGGAAGCTTCGCTTTCTCTGGGGGCGACCAAATGGGCCACGATAAAAAATATAGTTTTGCCTACGGCCTTGCCGGGCATCCTCACCGGGATAATTTTAAGCATAGGCAGGGCTGCCGGAGAGACCGCGCCGATTCTTTTTACTGCCGCCGCATTTTATACCCGGGGGTATCCCAGGTCGATTTTTTCCGAGGTAATGGCATTGCCATATCATATTTATGCCTTAATGACAGAAGGCACGCATCCGGATCAGCAGACAGCGATTGCCTATGGTTCCAGCCTTATCCTTTTATTTTTGGTGTTATTGATCTCAGCGGCGGCGATCTTTATTCGTCAAAGACAGAAAAACATCCATGGATAGCAAGGTAAAGATAAAAGCAGAAGGGGTAAATTTCTTTTACGCAAGATCTCAGGCGTTGAAAGATATAAATCTCGATATTTATGAAAATCAGGTAACTGCAATCATCGGCCCTTCGGGGTGCGGAAAATCAACATTCATCAGATTATTAAACCGGATGAATGAACTCCTGCCGCATACAAACATTACGGGTAGGATTTCCCTTGATGGCAGGGATATCTTTGAGGATTCGGTTGATGCGGTCCAGATCAGAAAACGGGTAGGAATGGTTTTTCAGAAACCAAACCCTTTTCCTAAAAGCATATTCGAAAATATCAGTTACGGCATTAAAGTAAACGGCATCAAGGATAAAACATTTATCGAAGAAAAGGTTGAAGCGTCATTGAAGAAAGCGGCCCTATGGCAGGAAGTAAGAGACAGGCTTTCTGACAGCGCATTAAAACTCTCCGGGGGCCAACAGCAGAGATTATGTATTGCCCGTTGTCTGGCTGTAGAGTCGGAGGTAATTTTATTTGATGAGCCTTGCGCAAGCCTTGACCCGATATCAACGGCAAAGATAGAGGAACTGATCACGGAATTGAAAAAAGATTATACCATTGTAATTGTTACGCATAACATGCAGCAGGCAGCGAGGGTTTCGGATTATACGGCATTTTTCTTAATGGGAGAGCTTATTGAATTCGGCAGAACACAGGACATCTTTACCGCGCCGAAAGATAAACGGACGGAAGATTATATAACCGGCAGGTTTGGATAGCATGGGAGCTAATAATGAAAATACACTTGGATGAAGAATTAAAGGAGTTACATAAAGATATCCTGAAGATGGGCGTTATGGTGCAGGAAGAAATATACAAATCCGTTGACAGCCTTAGGGAGCGCGACCGGCAAAAGGCAGAAGAGGTGGTAAACGCTGATAAAAGAATCGATGAACTCGAGCTTGTAATCGATGAAAAGTGCATTGATTTAATTGCCCGCTATCAGCCAATGGCCGGCGACTTAAGGTTTATCACTACGGGAATGAAGATAAACGCGGAATTGGAGCGCATTGCCGATATTGCCGTGGATATTTCCCAGCGCGTTTTGGAACTGGTAGATAAGCCGTTGTTAAAGCCCTTGGTTGATATACCAAAGTTATCGGCAATTGCTCAGAAAATGGTGGGCGATGCAATCGAAGCCTTTGTGAGCAAAGACGTTGAGCTTGCTAAAAAAGTGGTCTTATCCGATTCACAAGCCGATAAACTCAGGAACTTTGTACAGGACGAACTGCTCAATGACTACATAGCTAAAGATGCCAAAACCGCCGATCGTGCGGTGCCGCTGCTTTTAATTTCACGCTACCTTGAGCGCATCTGCGATCACGCCACTAATATTGCCGAAGACGTGGTTTATATGGTTGAGGCAAAGGTCGTCCGCCATCATCCCGAACAGCTCAAATAAGGCCATAATCAAAGCACCGAATATCCCCTTGACCCCCCTCGAAAATGTGATATTATTAAGGCTGACACCCCCTTAAAATATAACCGTCCCCATTCTTAACAGTTACTTACAGGAGGCCAATATGGATGAAATATTGGAAATTTTGGAAAAAGATTGCCGCAATAGGCCGGAAGATATCGCCAAAATGCTCAACAAAAAACCGCAGAGCATAAAACAGGCGATTGCTAAATATGAAAAGGAAGGGGTAATCCTTAAATACAAGGCGGTGATTAACCGGGAAGTGATCAAAGACGTAGATTCCGAAGTTAGGGCGCTCATTGAAGTCAATATTACTCCCCAAAAGGATCTCGGGTTTGATAAAATTGCCGAGCGGATATATTCCTTTCCGGAAGTTTCCAGCTGTTATCTTATTTCCGGGACCTATGATTTGCTGTTGGTTGTGGAGGGAAGGGACCTGCATACGGTTTCCCGGTTTATCGCCGAGAAATTATCACCGATGGAAAATGTCAAGGGTGTTGTAACTCACTTCTTGCTGAAGAAATACAAGGAAGACGGAGTTATTCTAAAGCACAAGGAAGAAAACAAGAGGATCGCAATATCGTATTGAGTTCAACATGAAAAACATTATTTCTAAGAAAGTACAAGCAATGCAGCCTTCCGGCATACGGGTATTTTTTGACCTCGTATTGGGGATGAAGGATGTGATTTCCCTTGGCGTGGGAGAACCGGATTTTGTCACCCCCTGGCAGATCCGCGAGGCAGGGATATATTCCCTGGAACAGGGATTTACTTCTTATACCTCCAATAAGGGGCTTTATAAGCTGAGGTTAAGCATCAGCCGTCATTTAAAAAATAAATTTGGCCTCGACTATTGCCCGGACGAAGAAATCCTCATCACCGTGGGAGTCAGTGAGGGCCTGGATTTAACGCTGCGTTCGATTATCGAGCATCAAGATAAAGTGATCGTGCCAGTACCCAGTTATGTCTCATACGGCCCGATTGTCGAGTTGGCAGGAGGGCTGCCGGTATACGTTGATACGACCAAACAAGGCTTTAAGCTTACGCCCGGGGCGCTGGAAAAGGCAGTCGATAAAAAAACCAAGGCAGTTATCCTGAATTACCCGACTAATCCCACCGGGGTAACTTATACAAAAAAAGAACTGGAAGCGCTTAAAAAAGTTATCCTTAAACATAAGCTTCTGGCAATCTGCGATGAAGTTTATGGTGAACTTACTTATGATTTTTGGCATACGCCGTTTGCTACCCTGCCTAATGCCAGGCCGAACACGCTTTATCTTGACGGGTTCTCTAAAAGTTACGCGATGACCGGTTGGCGCGTGGGTTATGCCTGCGGCCCGAAAGAGATCATCGCGGCAATGACCAAGATCCACCAATATACGATCATGTGCGTGCCGATCACCAGCCAAATGGCTGCTTGTGAAGCAATTGCCACCGGCAAAAGATCGATCGAAGAGATGAAGCGCGAATACAGAAGAAGAAGGGAATTCGTTATTGACCGGCTTAACCGTATGGGGTTGGCTTGCTCTAAGCCCGATGGCGCTTTTTATGCCTTCCCTTCGATAAAAAGTACGGGTTTAAGCTCACTGGACTTTTGTCAGCGGTTGTTAAAAGAATATAAGGTCGCCGTAGTTCCCGGCACTGCCTTTGGTGAATGCGGCGAGGGTTATATCAGGATTTCCTATGCCTCAAGTATGGAAAATTTAAAAGAGGCATTGGACAGAATGGAAAAGTTCTTATGACTAAAGCCAAGCAGGGTTATGAAATTTACCTAAAACAGATCGAGGCGCTTTCTAAGGTCGCCAATCTTATTACCTCCGGGATGTACCTGGAAGAGTTGTTGCGGTTGATCGTTCATGTTACCGCCGAAATTATGAATTCCAAGATCTCGTCGTTAATGCTCTTGGATCCGGAGAAAAAGGAGTTGGTGGTCAGGGCAACTCAATCTATTTCCGAAGCCTATAATAAAAAGGCGAATATAAAATTAGGTGAAGGCATTGCCGGGATAGCGGCGAAGGAAAATAAGCCGATCTGTGTTTTGGATGTCCGGGGGGATGAGCGTTATCTCAACAGGGACATTGCCAAGAAAGAAGGCCTCTATTCGCTGGCAAGTGTCCCGCTGAGCGTAAAGGGCAGGGTCATCGGCGTGCTTAACTGTTATACTTCGAAAAAACACGAATTTACCAAGAACGAACTGCATCTTTTGACTGCCTTAGCAAATCAGGCGGCAGTGGCGATTGAAAATGCAGAGCTGGATATGCGGGCAAAAAGTGCTGAAGAGGCGCTCGTTGTACGCAAGCTGGTTGAGCGGGCAAAGGATATTCTTTCGCAGGAAGCAGGTATCTCTCCGGAACAGGCGTACAGGTTGATCCAAAAACAGAGTATGGATAAGCGTAAATCAATGCGTGAGGTTGCCGAGGCGATAATCTTGGCCAGGGATGTAAGGGGAAAGCATTGAGGTTTGACAAATATCGGTAATGGCAAAAAAAGAATTCTACGCCCGCATACGCTTGGCAGGCATTTTATCTTATATTCCCCTGGTTCTATTTACCGGGCCGTTTGTGGGGTATTTAGCAGGGGATTACCTGGCGAAAAAACTAAAAGCCCCTACCTATGTCTTGCTTATCTGTATTGCGTTGGGTTTTTTGAGTAGTATAATAGAAATAATCAGGATAATTAAACTGGCAAGAAAGTCTGAAAACAACCCCTAGCCGGATGGATGCACTTTTAAAGATCCCCGTAAAAGCGACCGCCATTCTGACTATTGTCGTAGTGCTCGCATCAACCTTGGCGGGAAAATTACTTTGGGGCATCGGATTCCTTACGGGGTCCCTGTGGTCAATAATAAATTTTTCGCTGACAATAGATATTTTCAAGGCTGCGTTATTGCAAAAAAACAAAAATAGCATCGTTTTTATTCTTCTGCTGAAGTTTCCGTTATTGTACCTTACATTGTTTTTTGTTTTTATATCGAGGGTATTTCCTCCTTTAAGTATTTTGGCAGCGATGCCTTTAATTTTGATCATCACAGGAGCATCTAAGTTATGGGCGAAGCAGGCGTAATTCAGCCGGAGTTACCGGATTTTTTTGCCATCCTCGCGGATAAGTTTAAAGGCAATATTTTTATAAAATGGCTTTATCCGTGGGAGCATGTCGGATATTCCCTGATCATTATTTTCCTGCTTTCTTTGATCGCCTATCTTGCCGGCCGCAAGGCCAAGATGATTCCCGGCGGGCTGCAGAACGCGGTTGAGGCCCTTGTTGCCGGGGTGGATGATTTTGTCTGTGGGCTTCTCGGTCCTAAAGGGAGAAGATATACCCCTTTTATCGGCACGCTTTTTGTCTATATCCTGTTTATGAATTTATCCGGGATTATCCCGTTTATGAAGCCTTCGACTTCAAGCTGGTCAACCACCCTTGCTTTAGCGCTGTGCGTATTTATTTATGTCCAATACGCCGCGATAAGGGAAATGGGCTTTCTGGGCTACCTTGACCATCTAGCAGGCAAACCGCGCGGGGTTATGGCCTTCATTTTTGTGCTTCCGCTCTTGATGTTTTTCCTCCATGTGCTTGCGGAGTTGATCCGGCCGATCAGCCTGTCTTTGCGTTTACGCAGCAATATCTGGGGCGATGATCTATTACTGGCGGTGCTGGCAAACTTCGGGATAAAAGGCCTGCCGCTTTTATTGCTGAATATGTTGATGGGGATTTTAACTGCTGTAGTTCAGACAGTTGTATTTTGTCTTTTGAGCACGATATATTTTACGTTGGCGTTGACACAAGAAGAAGAAACTCATGAAACAAAGTCCCCCGCCTAATCGCATAAAAATTTCGTAAGAATTTTTATGCAGGCGTAGGATAAATTCGGCCCAACAATACTTTGCCAAGTTTGGCAAAGTATTGTGGCTCCATCTTTAAAGGAGGCAGCAAAATGGATTACAAAGCAGTGTTGGCATTAAGTCTTCCGTTGGGGTTGGGTATTGCGGCATTAGGCTCAGCCATGGCCTTAGGTAAGGCAGTAGCGCATGCAATGGATGCCACAAGCAGGCAGCCGGAGGCGGCAAATAAGATTTTGATCAATCTCACGATTGGCTGCGCGTTTATCGAGGCGATCACGATCTACGCGCTTGTCTTTGTGTTTGTCATGGCGGGAAAATTATAATTATGGAGCTTTTAAAGTTATTAAATACCAGTGAAATCGTTGCGCAGATTGTCAGTTTCTTGCTCTTGTTTTCTCTCTTGCGTATCTTTGCCTGGAAACCGCTCTTAAAGCTATTAGATGAAAGAAGGGCAAAGATCGCCTCCGGGTTTAAGACGATCGAAGAGGCAAGACAAGAGATGGAAAACCTGAAGGCAGAGTATCAGTCAAGGCTTGACGGAGCAACTGCCGAAGCCCAGGCTAAGATTAAAGAAGCGGTTGAAGAAGGCAAGAAACTGTCCGAAGAATTGAAGAAGTCTGCTTATCGTGATGCTCAAAAGATCATTGATAATGCCCGCTTAGACATCAAGTTTGAACTTTCCAAAGCAAAAGACGAGTTAAAAGATAAGATCGTCGAGCTTTCGATAAGCGCGGCGGAAATCGTTATACAGGATAGATTAACCGAAAAAGAAGACCGTAAGATCGTAAAAGATTTTTTAGATAAGATAGATACAATATAATGAAAGTAAAAATTTTGGCAAAAAGGTATGCGGAGGCGTTTTTGGAGTATGCCCGGGGAGATCTGGGCGTAGATAAGATAATCGATGAATTTAAAAGCCTTAAGATCGTCCTTTCTGAAAACCCGCAGTTGAAAGAATTTTTCAGCAATCCGGAGATATCTTTTGTTGATAAATGCGAAGTCTTAGACAAGGTATTTAAGGAAAATTTTTCCGGGCAAATGCGGCATTTATTGAAATTACTGCTGGAAAATAACCGCATAAAATACCTTAGCGATATCTGTGATTACATAAGGGTTACCTATTCCCACGGCGAGGCGCTTGAGGGCCTGCTTAAGAGTAGTTACCCATTAGATCTGGAAGTAGTCCGGGAGATCAAAACAAAACTGGAAAACAAGCTAGGCAGAAGGATAAATCTTTTTCAGGAGCTGGATGGTGATTTGCTGGGAGGAGTACAAGTAAGGATCGGAAATACGATCATTGACGGTTCGGTGAGAAGGCGGATCGATGAATTAAGAAAAAAATTGCTGCTCACACAGGTGAACGAAAATGGAAATTAAACCGGAAGAAATTACTTCGGTAATCAAAAAAGAGCTGGAAAAATACCAGGTCCGTTTAAAGACGGAATCGGTAGGCAATGTTATCCAGGTCGGAGACGCGATTGCCCGCATCTACGGACTTGATGATGTGATGCTGGGGGAGCTGGTGGATTTCTCAGGCGGCGTAACCGGGATGGTAATGAATTTAGAAGAAGACAGCGTGGGGGTAGTTGTTTTTGGTCCGGATAACCCCGACCGGAACATCAAGGAAGGCGACATTGTAAAAAGGACGGGTAAAGTTGCCCAGGTACCGGTAGGAGAAGCGCTTTTGGGTCGCGTGATCAATGCCTTGGGTAAGCCGATTGACGGTAAAGGCAAGATATCAACCGATAAATACCGGCCGGTGGAAAGCCGCTCGCCCAATGTAGTAGAGCGCCAGCCGGTAACCCAGCCGCTCTTGACAGGAATAAAGGCGATTGATTCGATGATACCTATAGGCCGCGGCCAGCGGGAACTCTTGATCGGTGACCGCCAGACAGGAAAAACCGCCACTGCCATCGATACGATCATTAATCAGAAAGGAAAAGGCGTATATTGTATTTATGTTGCTATCGGCCAGAAGGTCTCTAATATTGTCGCGGTTGCCGAGACCCTGGAGAAATACGAGGCATTGGAATATACGACCATCGTCAGCGCTTCTTCCCGCGCATCCGCTTCACAGCAATATCTTGCACCTTATGCCGGCTGCGCGATCGGCGAAGAATTTATGTATTCCGGAAAGCATGCCTTGATCATTTATGATGATCTTTCCAAGCATGCGCAGGCATACCGGCAGATTTCACTTTTGCTTAGGAGGCCGCCGGGAAGAGAGGCGTATCCGGGAGATATATTCTATATCCATTCCCGGCTCTTAGAGAGGGCGGCCAAACTGAGTAATGAATTAGGCGGCGGGTCTCTCACGGCAATCCCGATCGTGGAAACACAAGCAGGAGATATCACCAGTTATATTCCGACTAATGTAATTTCCATTACCGACGGAC
>CAIRWO010000206.1 GCA_903882345.1 Candidatus Omnitrophota bacterium
ACTTTAGTTATTTAAAGGGGTAGAAAGAAAAAATAATTCCTACCTTACAAGGAAATGTTATTTTGTTTCTCGGGAAGGTGTTGAATTGCGTAATCAAATTGTGTAACCTTGATGAAAAATGACAACTTACAAAATGATAAGTACAAAAAAAGCGGCAGCAATTATGACTTTTGCTGCCGCTTCTCTTATATTGGTTGCGGGGGAGAGATTTGAACTCTCGGCCTTCAGGTTATGAGCCTGACGAGCTACCAGGCTGCTCCACCCCGCGATCTTAAAAATCTTTTTGTCCGTTTAACGCTTGGATTCTCCGGCAATTATTTTCACCGGTACCTCGCCCTTGCGCACCACGCCCATTCTCTCACGGGCGATCTTTTCCTGATATACAGGATCGCTTTCCGCCTGTTTCAACTCCTGCTCCAGGAGGGCATTTTCTACATGCAGGCGTTTTATCTTTACTTCCAGGTTGCTGTTTTTTTCCCTGAGTTCCTGCAGCTTTGTATAGCCCGGTAAAAACATCACCAGCAAAAAAACCGCAATCCCGAAAAGCCAAAAAGCCTTTTTCCACATCGCTGATATTACTTGCCCCAGGACGTACCGGCATATACGGCGCTTGCTCCTAATTCTTCCTCGATCCTTAAGAGCTCATTATACTTGCAAATCCTGTCTGTCCGGGACAAGGAACCGGTTTTGATCTGGCCGCAACCGCAAGCCACTGCCAGATGCGCAATGGTCGCGTCTTCCGTTTCTCCCGAGCGATGAGAAATAACCGCGCGGTATTTATTCTTTTTGGCGATATTGATCGCATCCAGGGTTTCCGACAAAGAGCCGATCTGGTTTACTTTTATCAGTATAGCATTACCGATTTTTTCTTCAATACCTTTTTTGAAAATCTTGGGATTGGTTACGAAGATATCGTCTCCCACCAGCTGCACCTTGCTGCCGAGTTCCCTGGTCATTTCCTGCCAGCCCGGCCAGTCGTGTTCGCCAAGCCCGTCTTCGATGGAGACAACCGGGTATTTGTTGATCCAACTGGCGTAGATAGCGATCAGATCGCCTGAGCCCTTCTGGGAATTTTCAAAACGATATTTGCCGTCTTTATAAAACGAACTGGCAGCGCAATCAAGGGCCAGATACACGTCTTTGCCCGGCTTATAGCCTGCCTTTTCAATCGCCTGAATGATCAGCTCCATTGCTTCATGGTTGGATTGCAGATTAGGGGCAAAGCCGCCTTCGTCTCCGACAGAAGTAGCAAGCCCCTTGGATTTTAAAATAGATTTCAGGTTATGAAAAACTTCCGTGGCGTATCTTAACGCCTCGCTAAAAGTCGGCGCGCCGATCGGCATGATCATGAATTCCTGGATATCAAGGTTATTGTCGGCATGCATCCCGCCGTTAAGGATGTTCATCTGGGGCACGGGTAAAATTTTTGCCTTCTCTCCTCCTAAAAACCTATATAAGGGTTTTTTCTTGTCGGCTGCCGCGGCTTTTGCCACTGCCAAGGAAACACCCAGGATAGCATTCGCCCCCAGGTTTGCCTTGTTGTCCGTGCCGTCCAGAGCAATCATTAATTTGTCGATTTTTTCAAAATCCGGGGTTAAACCTTTTATCTTGGAAGCAATTACCGTATTAACGTTATTAACCGCCTTGGTGACACCCTTTCCTAAATATCTAGACTTATCTCCATCGCGTAATTCCAGGGCTTCATTATCACCGGTAGAAGCGCCCGAAGGGACCGCTGCCCGGCCGAGGATCCCGTTATCCAGGATAACGTCTACCTCTACCGTAGGGTTACCGCGGGAATCTAAGATCTGCCTTGCCTTTATTTTTTTAATCTTTGCCATATCTGCCTCCAACTAAAAATAGTTTATCTTTATGCCTACAAAGAGATAAATTTTACCACAATTCAAATCATAGTCAAGCGAATTAAAATACGGTTGACTAATCCCGGTTAATGTGATATTTTAGAAGGCACCCCAACATAAAGGATTGTTGGGTGTCCCGCCTTCTGCGGGAATGATTTGGTAGCACAGAAAGTGCACACTTGCCTATCCGATAAGGCAAGGTGTGTGCGTTTACTACACTAGGAGCTTAAATGGACTGGAAAAAAGTCAGGTTTTTCTGGAAATTATACTGGATAAGGATAATTGCGATTATCGGCGTGACTGCCTTCGGTATATCGCTGGTATTTTTTATCTCCAAAGGCATACAGGCATGGAACGAAGCAGAATCCTACCTGCGGCAGTCTCAAATGGCAATGATCCCGCTGCAACTATACCTGCAATTAGTAATGTCCCTTCTCTTCGGTATTATATATACTTATATGTGGTACTGGCTGATGTTTAAAAAAGGTGCCCAGTCATTCAGCCAGACCAGCAAGAAATCGATTTCCGGAGAAAGCATCGGGATTACCTGGAACGACGTAATCGGAATGGATGAGGCAAAACAGGAAGCGTTGGAAGTAGTCAAGCTGATGAAAGACCGCGCAGAGCTGCAACGTATCGGCGGAAAAATCCTTAAGGGGATCCTTATGCTTGGGCCTCCCGGCTGCGGCAAGACCTACCTTGCCAAGGCAATTGCTACCGAAGCCAAGATGCCGTTCATATCGATGTCGGGTTCGGAATTTGTCGAAATGTTCGTCGGCGTGGGTGCCGGCAGGATCAGGAGCTTGTTTAAAAAAGCTCGCCAATTATCAGAACTACACGGCGGCTGTATAATTTTTATCGATGAAATAGATGCTGTAGGCGCGCAGAGGTCAGCGGATTCCGGTTTTGGAGGCCAGACAGAAACCAATACAACCTTGAATCAGTTACTGGTAGAAATGGACGGCCTCAAAGAAAAAGACCTTAATATTGTAATTATCGGCGCCACGAACATGGCGGAATTTTTTCTTGACTCAGCGCTACTTAGGCCGGGAAGGTTTGACCGTAAGATTTACGTGGATAAGCCCAGCCTTGATGACCGGGAAAAACTCCTTGCCTATTATCTAAAAACAGTAAAGTTCGATGAAGCTAACGTAAAGCTCGACCGCCTTGCCCGTATAACTGTCGGCTCAACCCCTGCAGATATAGCGAACCTGGTTAGGGAAGCCGCGCTGATTACCGTGCGTAATAACCAACAGCTTATCGGAATGAAAGATATTGATGAGGCGCGGGAAAGGATCGCTTTAGGCATAAAGCGCCGGATTAAACTTAGTGAAAAAGAAAAACTCCAGATTGCTTACCATGAAGCAGGGAATGCCATCGTCACTTATTTAGTCGCGCCGACAAAAGACGTCTTTAAGATCACGATTACCCCGCGCGGCCATACCGGAGGCGTTACATGGGTGCCGGAACGGGAAGAAATATTTATCGAAGACCAAAAACAGCTGCTTAATGAAATAAAGATCTGCCTTGGTTCCTTCGCCGCGGAAAAAATAAAACTTGGGTTTACCACTTCCGGCGTAGGCGGAGATTTCGCCAATGCCCTCTATACTGCGCACAATATGGTCTGGCGCATGGGCATGGGAACATCCGGCCTGATCGGGGATTTTCATGCGCTTGATTTTTACCGGCGCGTAGGAGGCATCCCCCTGATATCCGAAGAAATGAAGGCCATCCTGGATAGAGACACACAACAGATCATGCGCACCTGCCTGGAAGATGTAACG
>CAIRWO010000207.1 GCA_903882345.1 Candidatus Omnitrophota bacterium
ACACGGCTTGCGCCTACGCCTACGAACATTTCCACAAAATCAGAACCGGAAATACTGTAAAACGGCACCCCAGCCTCTCCGGCAACTGCCTTTGCGATAAGTGTCTTTCCGCATCCTGGCGGGCCGACAAGCAGCACCCCTTTGGGGATCTTACCGCCCAATTTCTGAAACTTCTTCGGGTCTTTTAAAAATTCGATTACTTCCTTTAATTCTTCTTTTGCCTCATCAACGCCGGCAACATCATTGAAATTGACCTTTTCCGATTCGCTTTCACTATGAAGCTTAGGCCGTACCTTGCCAAATCCCATTACCCGGTTGCCCAATTGTTCGCCCCGGGCTGCCATCATCCACCAGAAAACTATCAGTAAAACCACCGGCCCAAGAGAATAAAAAAGGTTAGTCAGTAAGGTACGCGGCGGCCGGACGTCAAACTGCTTGACATTCTGACGGATCAGATTTAACAACTCTGTGTCATTATCGGGTATATTAACGAAAAAACGGGTATTGTCGTTGAATTCGCCTTCCAACAGGTTTTCCGTTTTGCTTAAAGATTTAATCTTAGCGGGTGAATCCTTTAAAATTCCGTAGAATTCACCGTAAGCCATCTTTTTCGGCACACCGGTTACAGAAAAATTTATAGAACTAATAAATAGATAGAATACGATAACCGCGATGAGCCAGCCAAGGGGGAAACGTTTAAGTATGGACGGCTTTTTGGAACCAGGAATTTTGTTATTTGCCATATTTAATCCTCTCTAATAGTAGACCATAAATTATATACTTAACTAGCTATAAAATCAAGCATTTATTGATGTTATAGAATGGTAGCCTCTACCGGAATCAGGAAATTCTTATGTCTTCTATGTGCAGTGCGGGGTTAGAGACCAGGTTGATTTTTATCCTAAATCTATTTTCAACCAGCTTAAGGTTGGATTTCTCTTTCAGCACTTCATCGGTTACCATCGGGTTCAAGGTCAAGTTTACCTCTTTGACATTTTTCCCCTTCAAAAACTTTTTTAATTCTTTAAAAGCGAATATAGACATCGTCACGGGCGATCTGACCTTTCCCCTGCCGCCGCAATACGGACAGCTCTGATAAGAAAGACTATGCACGGTTTTATGTATGCGCTCGCGCGTCATTTCCACCAAGCCGAATTTTGAAATTCCCAAGATATCGTATTTTGCCCGGTCATTATGCAGGGAGCGCTTAAGGACGTTTAGCACTTCACGGCGGTGCGATTCTTTTTCCATGTCGATAAAGTCTATTACGATAATACCTCCTAAATCGCGCAGCTTTAACTGACGGGCGACTTCCGCAGCTGCTTCACAGTTAACCTTGAACGCCGTATCTTCCTGAGTCAGCCTCCTTGTAAATCCACCGCTGTTAACGTCAATAACCACAAGGCCCTCTGTAGGTTCAATGATAATATAGGCCTTAGACTTAAAATACACCTTGCTTTCAAAGATCTTTCCGATGTGCCCTTCGATTTCCTTGTCTACAAACAAATTATCACCGCGGTAAAGTTCAACTTTATTTGTAAGATAGCTCATAAATGTCTTCATAAAGTTTTTTATCCGGTAATACTCGGGCTTGGAATCGACAATTAATTTATCCACATCATCGCTAAAACAATCCCTGATCGCCCGCAGGGTCAAATCATACTCTTCATAGATAAGGCTGGGGGTCTTGCGTACCTCAATAATTTTCTCCATCCTTTTCCACAATTTGATCAAAAAGTTTGCGTCTCTTAATAGCTCCTGTTTGGATTTGCCCCAGGCAGCCGTGCGCACAATGAAACCGACGTCCTTTGGAAATTTTAACTCATGAAGTATCTGCTTCAGGCGTTTGCGTTCCTCGTCATCTTCGATCCTGCGCGATATTCCAACCTGGGACTCCTGGGCCATAAGGACAAGGTACCTGCCGGCAAGCCCGATATGGCAGGAAAGGCGAGGGCCTTTTGTGCCGAAGGATTCCTTTACCACCTGGACAAGCACCTCCTGGCCTTTTTCGATTTTAGTCTTTGCGTTTGCCGGGTGATTCAGCAGTTTTTCTTCCTGCGGCTCAAGCGCCTCAAAGGCGTATTCTATCTCCGATAAATACAAAAAACCCTTCTTGGGCAGGCCGATATCCACAAACGCAGCGCCTAACGACGGCAAAACCGCTTCAATCCTTCCTTTATAAATATTGCCTACTATCGTCTTATCCTGCGGCCGCTCAATATAAAACTCTTCCAGCCGGCCTTCGCCGACTATCGCAACCCTCTTTTCCTGGGGCTCAATATTTATCAATATCTCTTTTGTCATGATGCTCCTTATAAATCAGGTTATTGGTAAGTTATCGTTGCTTGTTTTACGCTTATCCCTTCAGGCAGTTGCTCATTAAGACGCCTCTTGAATTCTTCCGGATCTATTGCTTGTTTTAATATGACCAGCGCCTCTTCATTTTCGCTTTCTAACCCCAGCTTTAACGCCCGTTTTATGCTCAGTTTTATGTGGGGGCTGAACCCTTGAGTGATCTTTACCGGTAGTTCCGCTCGCCGAAAACCGCGCATAAACAAGCGCATTAAATCCAAATGAGAAATATATTTCATCAAACCATGCTTTGCAAAAACAAAATCTACTTTATAATCCATATGATGACGTGCTTATTAGTTAGCCTTTTTGTCCTGGCCGACTGATGCCGGGCCTGCCTCGAACTTATTTTCAGACTGAATAACCTGATTTGGCAACGGCTCATCATCTTTTAATACGTGGGCAGTAATAAATATAAGCAGGTCTATCTTGTTGATATCCGTAGTTTCCCGGTTAAACGCCTTGCCTAAAAAAGGGATCTTACTTAAAAACGGTATGCCGATTGTTTGCTTGCTCTTCACATCTTTCATCAAGCCGCCAATGACTATAGTTTCATTATCTTTCATCAACACCTGGGTTTGCGCTTCGCGCACATCTATGACCGGATAGCTCGTCGTAGTCGTAATCCCGCTGGCTACGGACGTAGCATCTATACTGGAGGTCGAAGAAGTAACGCTGGGATGGATAATCATGTTTATATACCCTTCCTCGCTGATCTGGGGCACGACATTCAACCTTATGCCTATTTCCTGATAATAATCAAGTGTCTGTGTGACTGTCGCGCCGGTTCCAGTAGATGTGCTGCCGGCCGTTACGGTTGAGGCTAATATCGGCGTATGGAAACCGACCAATATGGATGCTTCTTGATTATCCAGGGTTAAGATCCTCGGCGCAGACAGGGTATTGGTATGCACGTCTTCTTCGAGCGCGTGCAGAATTACTTCGAATTGCGAGCCGGTCAGCTTTTTAAACAATATTTCCAACCCGGCTTTATAGGGATAAGTGCCCGGGATACCGGATGACGCCGACGT
>CAIRWO010000208.1 GCA_903882345.1 Candidatus Omnitrophota bacterium
ATCAATTATTTCTTAATATTCTTGCTGGTAATTCGCATCGGCAGGGTTCAGCTTTTCTTTTATCAGGCTGCGGGCGATAAAATCAGGATTGCCGCCTAAAAGTATATCCGTGCCGCGGCCGGCCATATTGGTGGCAATAGTAACGCCCTTAAACCTGCCTGCCTGGGCAACGATCTGTGCTTCCATCTCATGATACTTCGCATTCAACACCTGGTGCGTTATGCCGCGGCGCTTGAGCATCTCTGAAAGGCGCTCGGATCTATCTATAGAAATCGTACCCACAAGCACGGGCCTTCCGGAATTATAAAGCTCGATAATCTCTTCCACTACGGCGTTAAATTTTTCTTTTTCCGTGCGGTAAATCCGATCGGAAAAATTCGCGCGGATGAGTTTCTGGTTTGTCGGTATGGTTACCACATCCAGTTGGTATATTGCCTTGAATTCGCTTGCTTCGGTAAAGGCGGTACCGGTCATACCGGCTAATTTTTCGTACATCCGGAAGTAATTCTGAAAGGTGATCGTAGCCAGCGTCTGGTTTTCCCGCTCGATCTTCATGCCTTCCTTTGCCTCGACTGCCTGATGCAGGCCGTCTGACCAGCGCCTGCCCGGCATCATCCTTCCGGTAAATTCATCGACGATGATCACCTCGCCGTCCTTTACCACGTAATCGACATCTTTCTCAAAAAGGTTGTGCGCGCGCAGCGCCTGTATGACATGGTGGCGCCATTCCATTGTCTCAATATCATGGAGGCTGGAGACCCCCAGTATCGCGCAAACCTTGGTCTCACCTTCTTCGGTTAAATAGGCGCTGTGCGATTTTTCGTCAATTATGTAATCAAAACCCTTTGATAAATCTTCACCTCTGTGCTTAGCATCAATCTCTTCCTTTTCCAAGATTTTCTTACCCTTAAGCCGGGGAATAATCTTATCCACAATATAGTACTTATCGGTAGATTCCTCTGCCGGGCCGGAGATAATCAAAGGCGTACGCGCTTCATCGATGAGGATCGAATCGACCTCGTCGACTATCGCGTAATAAAACGGCCGCTGCACAAGCTCTTCCAGAGAATATTTCATATTATCGCGCAGGTAATCAAAGCCGAATTCATTATTCGTCCCGTAGGTGATGTCGCAGGCATACGCCTGTTTCCTTTCTTCATCGGACATATCATGCTGGATGACTCCGACGCTAAGGCCCAAAAATTCATAGATCGGGCCCATCCATTCACGGTCGCGGCGGGCAAGGTAATCGTTTACGGTAACAATGTGCACGCCTTTTCCCAAAAGGGCATTCAGGTATGCCGGCAGCGTTGCCACAAGGGTCTTGCCTTCACCGGTGGCCATTTCCGCGATTTTTCCTTCGTGCAGCACAATGCCTCCGGCAATCTGGACGTCAAAATGCCGCAGGCCGATGCTGCGGCGGGACGCTTCTCTTACTAACGCGAACGCCTCGGGTAAAATTTCTTCGAATGTCTTGTTGCGTGTAAGCTTGATCCGTTCTTTTATTTTTTGTTTTTCCTCCGGAATAGCCGCCTCGCTGAGCGCTTCTTCTAATTCATTCATTTGCGGTTCCATTTCCTTGGCGTTGCTTAAAATAGTTGCCCGCAAAACCTCGGTTTTCTTGCTCAACTCGGCATCGGGAAGAGCGGTTAAACTCTTCTCAAAAGAATTGACCTTATCTACCGTCTTGGCCAGGGAAATCGTTTTCTGCATTGAGGGAGCAGACATCTCCGAATGCAGCGCGATGTTCACTTTGGGGAACCTGTGGCTAATTTGCTTCTGCC
>CAIRWO010000209.1 GCA_903882345.1 Candidatus Omnitrophota bacterium
CCCCCACGGATAAAGACGATTTTAAGCCATTTGGGTTTTAAAGTAAAACAGAAAAGTAAGGGTAATTTTAGCGTCGAGCCTCCCGCTTACCGGCAGGACGCAAATTTAGAGATCGATTTGATTGAAGAACTGGCGCGGATCTCCGGTTATGAGCAAATACCCGCGAGCCTGCCGCAGGTTAAGCCGCGATTGATCCCCAGCCCGGAGAGGGAGCTAACCGCTGCAATAAAAAACATGCTTCTTGGCCTGGGCTTGAACGAAGTTATTACTTATAGCCTTGTAGACCGGGAGCTTATGCGCGGTTATTTATACGAAACAGAGCCCGCGGAGGCAGTAGAGATTTTAAATCCTTTAAGCAGAGAACAGGAGATTTTAAGGCCGGTGATCGGGCCGTCTTTAATCAAATGCGTTGCCCATAACCTTAACCAAAAACAGGATTATGTTAACATTTTTGAAGTCGCCAATATATTTTCCGGTAATAGCCAAGGCTTACCAAGGGAGGAGTTGGTTCTTGGGATTGCCCTCTGCGGAGAAAAGTCTATGCTCCTGGAGCAGGGATTGGTAAAAGAAAAAATGGGGCTTTTACACCTCAAGGGTATTTTAGAAATGGTTTTCCAGCGGCTGGGTGTGGCTGGGTACAGGTCTGTTATTGGTAAGGCCGGTGAGATTTACCTGTATCTTGAGCAGGATAAGCTCTGCTCAATGAGGAAGGTCAGCCGGGAGTTTCTCAATAAGCTCGAGATTAAAAACAAAGATGTATTTGTGGCAGAGGTTTATCTAAAAGAGGTATTTTCTCGCGCAGGCTCAAAAAAGAGATTCCAGGAGCTGCCGCTTTATCCGGGTATTTTACGGGATATCAGCCTTGTCTTAAAGGAAGATATTTTAGCGCAGCAGGTATTGTCGCAAATATGCCAAACCGCCGGGCAGTTATTACAGGAGGCCAGGATAACCGATTACTATAAAGGCAAACAGATCCCCGCGGGTTTACGCAGCCTGACTATATCCTGTTTTTACCGTTCCGGGGAACGCACTCTGACTGATGAGGAAATTAATCCTCTGCACAGCCGCGTATTGCAGGAGCTCGTCGATAAATTCAGCGTGCAAATAAGGTGACCTTGTTTTATTTATAGGATGTGTTATACTTTAGTTGTCAGAAAACTCGTTCTTTTAAATATCCCTGCCGTGCGCGTTGGGAGCCTGAATATTATTGAACCAACACTAATATAAAGGGAGCCTATATATCTTGGCGCTTTGGCGCCAGAGGAGGGCACCCACTTGAACCAGTCTGGTTCAATTGATCAGGCCAACGGCACAGTGCGGGGATTTTTTTTATCACTATGGATTTCTTTGAAGGTAATAAAAATATAGATTTAAAAAGCCAACCTCTGGCCGTGCGTATGCGGCCGTCCAATTTAGATGAGTTTGTCGGTCAGGGCCATATTTTGGGTAAAGGCAAGCTTTTAAGGCGGGCCATCGAAGCAGACCGTTTAAGCTCACTTATACTTTATGGGCCTCCTGGCGTCGGAAAGACCTCCCTGGCATGGTGCATTGCCAACATCACAAAAACAAATTATATCGCCATAAACGCGACTACCTCTAACGTTGAAGAGTTGAGGAAAGTTATTGCCGCTGCCAAATATAAGAAATCCTCTTCCGGGTCCAAAAGCATACTTTTTGTTGATGAAATACACCGTTTTAATAAGGCCCAGCAGGATGTGTTGCTGCCGGACATTGAAGACGGCAATCCGGTTTTGATCGGCGCGACCGTACACAATCCTTATTTTTACCTGACCGCGCCCCTTTTGTCGCGCTCCATGGTCCTGGAGTTAAAATCTTTGACCAGCGAAGAAATTCTCAGTATACTATTATTAGCATTAAAGGATAAAACCCGCGGTTTGGGTAATATTAAGGTAAAGCTTGATAAAAAGGCTTTGGCTTTTTTAGCCCGGGCTTCTGAAGGCGATGCCCGCCGGGCGCTTACTGCCTTGGAAGTGGGCGTGTTGACCACGCCGGCTGCCAAAAACGGCTGGATAAATTTTAGCCTGGAAGTGGCTTCCGAGTCGATCCAGAAAAAAGCGGTTATCTATGACCGCGATGAAGACGGCCACTATGATACGGCATCGGCATTTATAAAATCAATGCGCGGTTCAGATCCGGACGCTGCCATATACTGGATGGCAAAGATGCTCTATGCCGGGGAAGACCCGCGTTTTATCGCCCGCAGGATCTGCATCTGCGCCGCAGAAGACGTGGGCAATGCCGATCCCCTGGCGCTTGTTTTGGCAAACGCGGCGCTGGAAGTCGCGGAATTTGTCGGCATGCCGGAAGCAAAAATCCCTTTAGCGCAAGCAGCGATCTATGTTGCTTGTGCTGCCAAGTCCAATGCTTCCTATAAAGCAATCTCCGCGGCTTACGCAGACATCGAGAAAGAGCGGGTACAGGAGGTCCCCGACCATCTTAAAGACGCATCTTATTCGGGGGCAGAAAAATTAGGCCATGGTAAAGGCTATAAATATGCCCATGATTACGCAGGGCATTATGTAAAACAGGATTACACGCGGGGAAAAGTTAAGTATTATGAGCCTACGGATTCAGGCCATGAGGCAAAGATCAAACAACGGCTGGAGAAATTGAAGAAATGATCATTAGCGAACAAAAACCATTCCAAGAAATATTAGATGCCTTAAAAGACTATAATAAGATTTTTATTATCGGCTGCGGCGACTGCGCTACTGCCTGTAAGACCGGCGGCAAAGAAGAGCTTGCCAAAATCTGGCAGGACCTGGAAGCCGGCGGCAAGACCGTCCTTGGCTCGGCGATCCCGGAATCGGTTTGCATTGCCAGCCAGATAAAAACCGAACTGGCAAAAAATATTAAGGTATTAAAGGAGGCGGAAGCGATTTTGGTTATGTCCTGCGGCCTGGGTACACAGTCGGTAAAAGACAACGACAGGATCGGCCTGGCAGTGATTGCCGGCTGTAACAGCCTTTGTGGGGCGGTAATGGACAGCCAGGGTAATTTTTTGGAAAAATGTTCGATGTGCGCAGAATGCGTCTTAAACGTAACCGGCGGCATCTGCCCGGTTACGCTCTGTTCAAAGTCTTTATTGCACGGCCCTTGCGGCGGCATGGATAAGGGCAAGTGCGAAGTTGATAAGGAACGCGACTGCGCATGGGTATTGATTTACCGGGAACTGGAAAAAAGAAATAAACTCCGGGATTTTAAAAAAATTAAACAACCCAGGGACCATAGCAAAACAGTAAAACCGCGCAAGGTATTAATTGCAAAATGAGCGAACAGGTATATTCGGATAAAGTAATGGACCACTTCTTAAATCCCCGCAATGTCGGAGAGATCCCCGATGCCAGCGGCATCGGCAGCGTAGGCAATCCCATATGCGGGGACGTGATGAAAATGTTTATTAAAGTAGAAAACGGCGTGATTATCGACGCCAGGTTTAAGACGTACGGCTGCGGCGCGGCTATTGCCACAAGCTCAATGGTTACGGAGATGGTAAAAGGTAAGAGCGTTGATGATGCGCTGAAGATCTCCAATAAGGCCGTGGCTGATGCGCTGGGAGGGCTTCCCGCGGTTAAACTGCATTGTTCGGTTTTGGCCGAAGAGGCCCTGAAGTCGGCAATCGAAGATTACCGCCAGAAACAGGCGAAAAGTTAGAAATGCGCGAAAAAAGTTCTCTTTTTGCAGGGTTGACAAAACAGCCAATACGTAGTAAAATTCTCTTGAGACTAAAAACACAGAAGGAGGAAGACCGAGACAGAAAAAGCAGCTTGATAAAGCAAAAGCTGTTTAGGACTTTGGTTTTTAGAAAGGCAAAAGTAGTGATGTTTTTTATCTCGTTTGGTGGCGAGGTTGATACTAGAGAAATGATAAAGAAGGCTATAGCGTCAGGTAAGACGGTCGCGGTTCCCGTATGTAGTAAGAACAGGGCAATGAGGCCCAGCATCCTTCAGGAGAAGGCAAAGCTGGTCCGGGGCCTTTACGAAATATACGAACCCGCGATTAAAAAATTTGTGAAATTAGAAGATTTAGACCTTGTAATCGTGCCGGGTATTGCTTTCGATAAGAAAGGCAGCCGTTTGGGCCGCGGTAAAGGGTACTATGATACTTTTTTACATAAACTAAAACCTTATAAAACCGCTTCCATCGGCCTGGCATTCGATTTCCAAATCTTACCTTTCATACCCACCACCTGCGAAGATAAAGAAGTTGAAAAAGTTATCTTTGCCTGATTTTTCCATTAACTAAAAAGCAGCAAAAAAAGCATTTGATTGTTGTTTAACCCAGATCTTGTTTCTTTGTAACCTTTGGGCTTAAGACAGGAGGTTGATTAAAAAATGTTGAATATAATTTTGTTTTTTGTTATTGGGGTAGCGGCGCTTGCCGCCGGATATATATTAAGGAAGCAGATAGCCGAAAAAAAGACAGGCGATGCCGAAACAAAGGCAGGGCAGATTTTAGAACAGGCTAAAAAAGAAGCTCAAGGATTGCGGCGTGAGGCGGAACTAGAGGCAAAAGACCTGCTTTACCGTATGCGCCAGGACTTTGAACGCCAGACGCAGGATAGGCGCCAGGAGATTGTCAATCTCGAGAAGCGTTTGACCCAAAAAGAAGAGAACATTGACCGCAGGCTGAACCTCTTGGAAGGTAAGGAAAAAGATATCGAGGCAAAACAGCATAATCTGCAAAAACAGGAAGACGGGCTAAAGGCAAAAGATGCCCAGCTGAATTCGTTGATCGCCGAAGAGAAGGAAAGGCTGCAGAAGATCTCTTCGCTTTCTGCAGAGGAGGCAAAACAGATCCTGCTCAGCCGCTTAAACGACGAGCTTAACGTCGAGAAGGCAGTAGTAATTAAAAGACAGGAAGAGGAACTGCGCGCCGTCGCAGATAAAAAGGCAAGAGAAATTATTAGCCTGGCGATCCAGCGCTGCGCTGCGGAACACACGGTAGAGTCTACGGTAAGCGTGGTCAATCTGCCCAGCGATGAAATGAAGGGCAGGGTTATCGGAAGGGAAGGTAGGAATATCCGCGCGTTTGAAATGGCAACTGGGGTAGACGTAATTATTGACGATACTCCCGAGGCAGTCAGCCTTTCCTGTTTTGATACGGTGCGCCGGGAGGTTGCGCGGATAAGCTTGGAAAAGCTTATCAGTGACGGCAGGATCCATCCGGGCAGGATCGAAGAAGTAGTTGAGAAGGCAAAGAAGGAGATGGACGATAAGATCCGCGAGGAAGGAGAACGCGCGGGCTTTGATGCCGGCGTTGACGGGTTACACCCGGAGATAATAAAATTATTGGGCCGTTTGAAATACCGCACCAGCTTCGGCCAGAATGCCCTGCAACATTCAAAAGAAGTCTCTTATCTTTTGGGCGTGATGGCTTCGGAGCTCGGCCTGGATGCCAAACTTGCGCGCAGGATCGGCCTGTTGCATGATATCGGCAAGGCCGTTGATCATCAGGTAGAGGGCACGCACGCAAAACTCGGCGCGGACCTTGCGAAAAAATATAACGAAGCGACGGAAGTTATTGCGGCAATCGAGGCGCATCATGAAGAGGCAGAGCCTAAGAGTTTTTATGCGGTGTTGGCGGTTGCCGCTGATGCAATAAGCGCTGCCCGGCCAGGGGCAAGGCGGGAGACGCTGGAGACATACATAAAGCGCCTGGATAAACTGGAATCGATTGCCAATGTCTTTAAGGGCGTGGAAAAGTCTTTTGCCATCCAGGCAGGACGCGAGATCCGCGTAATCGTGCAGCCGGAAAAGATCTCCGATTCCGATGCGGTTAATCTTTCACGCGAGATCCGTAAAAAAATTGAGGAAGGCATGGAGTATCCCGGCCAGATCAAGGTAACGGTGATACGCGAAACCAGGGCGATTGAGTACGCAAAATGAAGATCCTGTTTATCGGCGATATCGTAGGTAGTCCGGGAAGGGAAGCGGTAAAAAAATTACTGCCGCAGTTAAGGCAGGAGTTTAAATTAGATTTTGTGATAGCCAACGCGGAAAACGCTGCCGGCGGCTCGGGGATAACCAGCCGGGTTGCCAATGAATTGTTCGACGCGGGCGTCTGCGTGCTTACTTCCGGGGACCATATCTGGAAAAAAAGCGAAATCTTTGAGATAATAAATGAGGATAAGCGGATTTTAAGGCCAGTGAATTTTCCCAGCGGTGCCCCCGGCCGCGGCGGGGAGGTGTTTCAGGCAGAAAGCGGCATAAAGGTAGGCGTGATCAATGTGCAGGGCAGGGTATTTATGGAAGCCTTGGATTCTCCGTTTAAAACCGCCCTAAACGCACAAGAAAATTTATCCAAAGAGACAAAGATAATTATTGTGGATATTCATGCCGAAGCCACTTCGGAGAAGGTCGCGCTTGGCTGGTATCTTGACGGTAAGGTATCCGCGGTTCTCGGCACACATACGCATATCCAGACCGCAGATGAGAAAATTCTTCCTCAGGGGACAGCTTATATAACAGACGCCGGTATGACCGGCCCTTATGATTCGGTGATCGGAAGAAAAATCGAGGATGTATTAGAGCGGTTTTTGACTTCCGTGCCGGTAAGGTTTGCCGTGGCAGAGGAAAATATACAGTTACATGGGGTAGTTTTGGATATAGATGAAAATACCGGCAAAGCAAGGTCGATCGTAAGAGTACAGAAAAAACTCAATGAATAAATTTTAAAACATGAATCGGTTAAAATTCGGAAATTGGAATTTGGGAATTATTTGTAATTTGGTATTTGTAATTTGGTGCTTAATTTCTGTCACGTCTCTCTTAGCCCAAGATAACGATATTGATTTTACTTTAGATGTCAATTCCGCCACAGTCAGCCTGCCGAAAATTTTTAAGCCCGATATTGATTTAAGCGGCCGGGGTTTGCACCGGTCAACAAGCTGGCCGCAGGGACTGGCTGCGCCGGAAGTTCTCGATGCCTGGCAAAAAGATTTAGGGTTCACGGGGGCATACCGTCTGCAGTATAACCTCTGGGAAATACACGAACGCGCCAAGGATAAGTTACAGCAGGACAAGCTGTTGGCTAGTTATGAAGACATAATGAAAAAGATTAGCGATGCCGGCGGCGTAGTCATTTTGGATATATTCGGCACGCCTGCCGGTTTAGGCAAAGCCCTGGATAAAAAAAGCCCACCGCTTGATTTAAGGGCATTTAAAGAATTGATAAAGGACTACATCAGGGAACTCAGTTGCAATAAGAAATACAATATCTGGTATGAGGTCTGGACTGCTCCAGATCTGGACGATTTCTTTTTGGGCAGGAAACAGGAATACCTGGCAATTTATCGCGCGGTTGCCGAAAGTATCATCGAACTTGAGGCGGAGACAAAGATCAATATCCCCGTCGGCGGCCCAGGCGTAAGCTGGTGGTTTCAAAACTGCGATTCAAACAGTATTATTACTCCGGAAAGGAGCCTGATCTACGATTTAATCAAATATTGTTACCGTTATCACCTGCCGCTGGATTTTATCACCTGGCATGCCTATTCTACGGATCCCAAGGTAGAATTCGAAGTCACCCGTTATAACAAAACATCCGTGGCGCTGGTCAGGGACTGGCTTACTTATTTTAACTTTCAGGGGGATACACCGCTGATTATCGATGAATGGAACTATGACAGCGGAGCGAATTTGCTCCCCGCCAGGGCAGATAATGCTAATATTTGCGCCAGCTACATTCCGGCGCGCCTGAAGAATATGCAGGAGACAGGCCTTGATTACCAGCTTTTCTTTTCCCTTGAGGATTTTCAGAATAACCGGGAAAACGTCGAAAGAAATACGGGAATTTTTTCTTTTGACGCGGAGGCAGCGGAATATAAGGGCGGGGCGAAATCAATTTATAATGTTTTTAAAATGCTCTCTAGTTTGCGCAAGGATATGTTTACCCAGCCAAAAATAAACGATGATTTTACCGGCGCGATTGCCACAAAACAGGAAGATGCTATTACGATGCTTTTTTACAATTACATCGACCCGTATCTTTCCAGGAATTACCTCTCGCGTAATATCGCCATTCTTAATGACGCGGAGAGAAAAATATTGCTCGGATTGGTCAAGACGGAAAAAATCGAAAAGATAATTTCGCGCGAAATGGATGTCGTAAGTTTACGCGGAGCAAGCGGCAGGCTGAAAGCAATGTTAAAAAAGGCGCAGGAATTAAACGATAAGGCAAAATCCGCTAAATCATCTGTCCGTAAGGTAAACTTAAGCATTAAAAACTTAGAAGGAAGCTATATTTACCAAAGGTATGCCGTAGATTCTAATTGTAGCTTTAATTGCAGATTTGATCCGTTAGAGGAAAAAGAGATCAAGGGTCCTGATGTATATCAGGAAACACTTACGCTTTCTGCGTATTCGGTGCAAATGATAATCCTGAAGAAAAAGCCGCCGGAAGAGTCGCCGCCGCCTGCCGAGCAACAGACGACTACTCAGCCGGAGAACAACGCTACGGAAGCGAAAAAGTAGAGCCTTAAATGTTAGAAGACACAAAGGACCTTTTTACGGGAACAGCGGATAAAGCAAAAACCAGGCACGTTTATAGTGTATCCGAAATAACCCGGGATATAAAGCTGATCCTGGAAAATACCTTTGGCGAAATCTGGGTAGAAGGAGAAATTTCTAATTTTAAGGCCGCTACTTCCGGGCACTTTTATTTTACTTTAAAAGACGAGGCTACGGTAATCGCCGCGGCAATGTTCGCCAGGGCGAACCGCGACGTAAAATTTAAGATCGAAGACGGCCTGAAGACAATCTGTTTCGGCAGGGTCGAAGTTTACGGGCCGCGCGGGCAATATCAGATAATCGTCGAAAAAATCGAGCCAAAGGGCGTAGGGGCCCAGCAGCTTGCCTTTGAACAACTTAAAAACAGACTATTTAAGGAAGGCTTATTTTCTGCCGAACATAAAAAGCCCCTGCCGCTTTTGCCTTTTTCTGTCGGGATTGTCACCTCAAGCGCCGGGGCGGCAGTAAGGGATATACTACAGATACTTAAGAGGGGTGCCTCTTGCGTAAATTTAATAATCCGCTCGGTCAGGGTGCAGGGGGAAGGCGCAGCCGGAGAAATTGCCGCGGCGGTGGAAGATTTTAATCAGTTCAAAAGAGTCGGCGCGATTATCGTCTGCCGCGGCGGCGGCAGCACAGAAGACCTCTGGGCGTTTAATGAAGAGATAGTTGTCCGGGCAATATACAATTCGGCGATACCCGTGATTTCTGCGGTAGGCCATCAGATAAATATTACGCTTTCCGATCTCGTAGCCGATGCCTTTGTGGAAACCCCCTCGGCCGCAGCCAAGATCATCGTGGACAAAAAAAATTCCCTACTTTCTGAATTGGATAGTTGTCGCTATGAGATAAATGCGTCTGCCTCAGGGGTTATCCATCGTCTAGGCAGCGATCTCGCGGCCCTGCGGCAGATGCTCAAGAGCCCCCTAGACCGGCTTCTGGAAAAACAACAACTGCTCGATGAAATAAGCAACAGCCTGTTTTTAAATATGAAACATTACCTGGAGATAACCCGGCAGAGGGCAGGCAGTTTAACGCAGCGGTTGGATGCGCTGAGCCCCTTGTCGATATTGTCCCGTGGTTATAGTTTAAGCATGCTTATGCCGGATGAGGAAGTTGTCAAGGACGCATCGAAGCTGAAGGTCGGGGACGTTATAAAGACCGTATTGGCTAGGGGAAGCTTTTTAGGTTCTGTTCAGGAGGTAACCCAGAATGAAAGAAAAACAGACGTTTGAGGATGACTTTAAGCGGTTACAGAAGATTGTCGAGGAGCTGGCCGGCGGCAGGCTGACCTTAGGGGAGTCGCTGAAGAAATACGAAGAAGGTATCCGCCTGGCGCAGAGTTGTTCAAGCCTGCTCAGCGATGCTCAGCGTAAGGTTGAATTATTGATGAAAAAAGACGGGAAATACGCGCTGGATAAATTTGATGATTCTCCGCAGGAAGAGAAATAATGTTATTGGATTCCGTTAATTCGCCCCAGGATTTAAAGAAGCTGAGCATTGAACAGCTTCCTGTTCTTGCCTCTGAGATCAGGCAAAGGATGGTTGAGGTGGTTTCTCGAACCGGAGGCCATCTTGCTTCCAGCTTGGGCGCAGTTGAACTTTCCATTGCCTTGCATTATTGCCTGGATACGCCCAGGGATAAGATAGTCTGGGATGTAGGGCATCAAACCTACGCGCATAAGATGCTTACCGGCAGGAATAAAGATTTTTCCTGTATCCGTCGATATGGCGGATTAAGCGGCTTTCCTTCTAAGAACGAATCCCCCTATGATGTTTTTACTACCGGCCATAGCTCAACAGCAGTTTCGTTGGCTTTAGGCCTTGCCTGCTCCCCGGACCGCCTTTCCGCAGAACAGTATTTTAAGGTCGCTGCCGTGATCGGCGACGGTTCGTTAAGCGGAGGATTGTGCTTTGAAGGGCTAAATAATGCCGGACATTTAAAAAAAGACCTTTTAGTTGTTCTAAATACCAACGAGTTAAGTATTTCTCCTAACGCCGGCGCGCTGAGTATTTACCTTAATAAGCTGATCTCCTTGCCGGTTTATAACCGCTTCCGGGATTCTTTGGAGACGTTTGTGAAATCCCGCGTGCCCAAAGGCAGCCGGTTAGTGAAAATCGCCAATAAGTTTGAAGAGGGGCTTAAGGGTTTATTTATCCCCGGTATGCTATTTGAGGAGCTCGGCTTTCGTTATTTCGGTCCGCTGGACGGCCACAATTTAAACCTTTTGATTCAGACGCTAAAAAATATATCGGCAATTAAGGGCCCGCTACTACTGCATATCGTTACCAAGAAAGGAAAAGGTTATGCTCCGGCGGAGAAAGATCCTGTAAGGTTTCACAGCGCAGGCCCTTTTGATATAAAAACCGGCGATGCCATTAAAAAAGAAGGCCCGGTGAGCCCGACTTACACACAAGTCTTCGGTAATAAAATCGCAGAGCTGGCAGGAGAGGATAAAAATATTGTCGCCATAACCGCTGCCATGCCCGAAGGCACGGGGCTGGATAAATTCCGTAGCCTATTTCCGCAGAGGTTCTTTGATGTGGGCATTGCCGAAGGACACGCCGTATGTTTTGCCGCCGGCCTTGCCAAAAAAGGCCTTAAGCCGGTGGTGGCGATATACTCAACTTTTTTACAGCGGGCCTATGATCAAATCATGGAAGCTGTGGCGCTGCAGGAACTGGGAGTGGTTTTTGCCATTGACCGCGCGGGCATTGTCGGCGAAGACGGGCCTACGCATCAGGGAGTCTTTGATATCGCCTATTTAAGAAGCATCCCCAACCTTATTCTGATGGCGCCTAAAGACAGTGCGGAATTGGAAGCAATGCTTGAGTTTGCCGTTAAATCGGATAGGCCGGTGGCAATCCGTTATCCTAAAGACCGGACACCAAATGCCGGACAGCAAACACCGGACAGCAAAATCGAACTAGGCCGGGCAGAAGTTTTAAGGCAAGGCAGAGACTTTGCCTTGATTGCCTTAGGAAGCATGGTGATGCCTGCGTTTCAGGCAGTCGAACAATTGGAGGCAGAAGGTTTAACCGGGACTTTAATCAACGCGCGTTTTGTAAAGCCTTTGGATAGCCGTATCTTGGAAGAAACTGCCGGAAAGGCAAAATTCATTTTTACCGTTGAGGATGGTATTCAAGAAGGCGGGTTGGGGACCGCGGTAACTGAACTTTTAAATCGGGAAATTGTGAGGATCGGCGTGCCTGATGAATTTGTGCCTTGCGGCAGGAGAGATATCCTCCTTGATAAATACGGATTGACTCCCGGCGGCATAGCCGGTAAAATCAAATCCGTTATTAAGGCAAGGGTATAACTAAATACATATGGCAAAGATAGCGATAGATAAAGAAAAATGCAAAGGCTGCCTTTTGTGCGTCAGTTTCTGCTCGAAGGCGCTGATTAAAAGCAACAAGGCTTTAAACAAAAAAGGTTTTGCCTGCGTGGAATTTATAGACAACGGAGAATGCCTGGGCTGTAAGGTATGCGCGGTTATTTGTCCGGAATGTTGTATAGAGATATATAAGTAAGTCAAAACCAAAAAGCCAAAATTCAAGATGACAAAAACCAAGATTTTAATCTCTGGAAACGAAGCGATGGCCGAAGGCGCAATTCAAGCAGGGTGCCGGTTTTACGCCGGATACCCGATTACTCCGCAGAACGAATTGACTGCCTATATGTCGGAAAACATGCTTAAGGCAGGCGGAGTTTTTATCCAGGCAGAGTCAGAACTGGCAGCAATAAGCATGGTTTACGGGGCAGCGGCTTGCGGAGTAAGGGCAATGACTTCTTCTTCCAGTCCCGGGATAAGCCTAAAACAAGAAGGGATTTCTTATATTGCGGGAGCCCAGCTTCCCGCGGTAATCGTTAACGTTATGCGCGGCGGGCCGGGTTTAGGAAACATCGCCCCTTCCCAGTCGGATTATTTTCAAGCGGTAAAAGGCGGCGGCCACGGCGATTACCATTGTTTTGTCCTTGCCCCGGCTTACGTACAGGAAGCCTATGAGCTTATGCGCCTGGCGTTTGACTTGGCGGATAAGTACAGGAATCCGGTGATTATCCTCGGCGACGGAATTTTGGGGCAGATGATGGAACCGCTAGAGATCAAAGAGCAAAAATCAAAAATAAAAAATTATGGAAAGCCCTGGGCGCTTACAGGATGTAAGGGCAGGGCGGCTAATATCGTAAAGTCTTTTTATATGGCAGAAGGAGACCTGGAAAAATTCAACATCATTTTACAGAAGAAATACAAAACGATCAGGGAAAAGGAGCAGCGTTATGAAACCTTATTTTTGGATGACGCAAAAATTGTCTTGGTCGCTTACGGGACAATGGCAAGAATAGCCACCAGCGCTGTCCGGGCATTGCGGCAGAAAGGTAAAAAAGCCGGATTAATCCGGCCGATTTCCCTTTGGCCATTTCCGGAAAAAATATTCCGGCAGTTGGCAGAGAAGAGAAAAAACCTAAAATTACTAGTGGCGGAAATGTCTTACGGCCAAATGGTGGAGGATGTAAAGCTGGCTGTTAACTGCAGGCTCCCTGTTGAGCTTATCGGCAGGGGAGGCGGCGGTATCCCTTCGGAAGAAGAGATCATAAAAAAAGCAGTCCGCTTACTGAGTTGAGAGACATGGAGAAGATGTTTAACCGTCCTGAATCATTGCGGAATATTCCCACGCATTATTGCCCGGGCTGCGGCCACGGTATAGCACATCGGCTGGTAGCCGAAGCAGTGGATGAATTAGGCATCAGGGAAAAAGTCATCGGGGTGGCACCCGTGGGCTGCGCAGTGGTGGCTTATAATTACTGGAATTTTGACTGCTCGGAAGCCGCGCACGGCAGGGCGCTGGCCGTGGCAACGGCGATAAAACGGGTAAGGCCGGAGAATATCGTTTTTACCTATCAGGGCGACGGTGATTTGGCGGCGATCGGCACCAATGAAACCATACACG
>CAIRWO010000210.1 GCA_903882345.1 Candidatus Omnitrophota bacterium
CAACAGGAAAACTTTTTACCAAGCCTCCGTGCGGCGCCTTTTTATATCCACGTGGGTCAATTTGCTGCCAATCAGGAAATGGCAAAGAATCAAGATCGCTGATCAGCGGGCGCTTCTTTAGTGTTCTGGCACCCTGTTCCATGATGCCGGCAATCCCGGAAAGCGATTTTCTGTTCTTTATCGCATTTACCAATTCAAACAGGCTAAGTTCGCCTTCTTGGTAAACTACGTAATCGGCGCGCGTCTGATCTAAGGTCAATTCCGGCAGCGCTGAAGCATGCGGCCCGCCGATGACAACGCTAAAACCCCTGTTTTTTAACTTTCTACTTAACTCAATAACCTGTTCAAAATAAGCGCTCAAACAATTAATCCCGACTAAAGACGCACCGCGGCAGCGCTGGATGATTTCCTCTGTCGAAAGTCCAAGGTTAAGCCCGTCAATAATCTGGCAATCAAAACCCTTGCTCTTCAGATAAGAAGAAAGATAGCCCAGGCTCAAAGGCGGAGTAATCAGGTGAGAATAATAGTTGGGCCGCAATAAAACTATTTTAAAGGTGTCCATCTAAAATCATGATTTCGCGTAAGCTTCTTTATTTTAACACGTTTTGACGCTGGAGTAAATATATTTGGGATATCTACTTTACCGCCGTGACGCAGAAATGGCTGGCCAAACGGCTGCTCTTTTCTTCTGAAAGAGCCCAAAAGGCATCCAGGTATTTGAACATAAAGATGGGTATTAGAAAAAGGCCTTTACAAAGAGTATAAAAGAAATGGTTTCTGCCGGCAAAGGCAACTGTAAAATATTCGGAAACTAAATTTACCAAGGCAGAAGTCGGGCCCATATTAACCATTACCTTGCTGTTTGAGAAATCCCTGAATATAAAAGAAAGCCCATCTTTCGTAAAGTTAAAGTAGTGCGTAGGATAACCGTGGAAGGGAAAAACAAAAGTCGTAATGCAAATGACTTCTCCTCCCGGCTTAAGGCACCTGCGTATTTCATTGATAATTTTTTGCGGCTCCGGGACATGCTCGAGGATCGTATCAAGGATAAAGAAGTCAACCGAATTATCCATGAAAGGAAGATTTGCAGCGTCTGCCAAAGCGTCGACTTCTGCAAAGGCGAATAAATCAATGTTAAAAACATCTTCTCTGATGCGGCTGCTGCCTGAGCCAATATCAACGACGCGGCTGCCAGGCTTAATTTTTGCTACGAATTCTTTAATATGGTTGACAGGGGCATACTCGCCGCTGATCAGCTTCCTGCCAAGGTTGTACAATTTTCCGGTCAAGGTAATGCCGCACATCTGTTTTTTCTGAAAAGCAGCGTCAGAGGAGCTTTCCGAATGCGGTTTTACAAAGTGGACCTTTCCTGCTTCAATAGGAAAAGGCGAGCGGCAGGCTGAACAGGCAGCGTTTCCCTCCGTCCACAAAAGACTGGCGTGACAGCGGGGACAGCAAAGCAGGGGTTTAAAAGTAGACAAACGTTCATTTTGCATGGTTAATTAAGGTAAGATAGCACAGGAGTTATAAGAAATCAATCGTTTTTAAAGCTTCCCCGCATGCCTGCTACTTCTTGGTGAAAAATGTCTTACGGAAGAATTTAAAGGCGGTGGAAAGTTTTTGCATAAAGTCCCGGGGACCCTTAACCTGAAGAAGCTGGCGGAAAAGATAACGCGGGTGCAGATAGTAACTTACATAGGCGTAAGAAACATAATATTCCAATTTTTTCTTAGATAAATGGGGATAAGAAATAATCGCGTTTTTTGCCGGGTCTGCCGCTACATAATCACCGTAATACATCCAGCCTTCTTTCTTGGCGGCAGCATAAAATTCCGTCCCGGGAAAAGGATTGGCGATGCTAAAAAGCACATAGTCTACATTGAGTTTATAGAGATGCCGCAGCGTCTTTTTTATCGTCGCTTCGGTTTCCACGGGGGTTGCCCCAAAGAGCACATTGAGCTCGACCTGAATGCTGTGGCGCCGCAAAATTTCTACTGCCCGGTCGGTATCTTCGGCAAGCATATCCTTTTTGATCGCCTTTAAAACTTCGTCATCAAACGACTCTGTGCCTAAATCTACGTAGGCGCATCCGGCTTCCTTCATCGCTTTGGCAACTGTGTCGCTGATTTTATCCGGCCGGCATAAACACGACCATTCCAGTTTCAGGTCTTTTATCCCCTGGCAAATCTCAACTGTACGCTTATCATCCCATAAAAATTCATCATCCAAAACAGATACAGATTTAAAACCAAGCGCTGCTATGGAACGGAACTCCTCGATAACCCTCTTTGCAGAATGCATGCGCGGCGCAGGTTTTTTCCCGGAATATTTTCTATGTTCCAATTCTCGCGCGTAATCCAGGGAAGTGGGCACGCAAAATGTGCAGCGGCCAAAACAACCGCGGGAAGCCATTGCCGCAGTATGCGGGACAGCGCGCAATTTCGGATTATAATACGGACGATGATCAAGCAGCGTCCTGTCGGGTATAGGAAGCTCGTCCAGATCGGCGATAAAGGGCGCCGGCGGATTATGCACTGCCTTTTGCCCGTCATGATAGGAAATCCCCAATACCTTGCCTAAACCTGATTTTGTATTAAGGGCCGTGATCAGATCCTGGGTAACGAACTCCGGCTCCCCTCTTACTACAAAAGTATCGTCTTTGTCGAGGAATACCTCCGGCGCGAACGTCGGCTGCGGCCCGGAAAATATGAAATAGGCAGCCGGCCTTGCCTGCCTGATCATCTCCCTAACCAGCATGTCGGTTTCCTGACAGAGGAAAACCGTATAAAAGACATAGATATCGGAATCATCTCTTGCGATAAATTCGCGCAGCTCCTGTTTGGTTTTTTTGTTGGCAGGAAAATCTAATATTGCCACGCGCTCGGCCTTGTCTTTCAATAACGTGGCAGAGTATAACATGGGAAGCAGCGGTAAAAAATAGGCATTATAATTGCACCCGGAGGTCCTGTCTACGTCATAGGTGCCGTCCAATACCGGAGGGATCAAAAAGGTAACTTTCATGGAGGTTATTTCCTGTGCTGCGGCCAAAAGGTTTCTTGCATAAAACCGGTTGACCAACCCAACATTAAAATAATAATCGCCAGCGGCACGGCCGAAGCTACCTGTAAGGAATGCGTTTTAAGCCAGGCCAATAAGAAAAAAAATAACAGGAATCCTATACCCAACAATGCAAAACCAGCCAAAAAAGCAGCGCCCAAAAATACTGAGGCGATAAGCATAAAAATAAGCAAAGGAATGCTAAACCCGACGATAATATGCATGAGTTTAAGCAATTCCGGATAAGCCCTGCCGATAAGAACCCTACCGATGCCGTAACGGATCTTCTGCCTCCAAAACCTTTGTGGCGTCGAAGAACGATAATGCCAGAGTTTCGTATCCGGTGTGAATAAAAATTTATAACCCAGGTCTTTCAGTTGTTTATTCATAATTACGTCTTCACCGTCCGTAAAGCGCTCGTCAACCGGCATTACCTTTTCCAAGCTACTCCGCCTGTATATCGCGTTGCAACCGGGATTATGTTCTACTTCCCGCACCTCCTGGAAATGCCTGCCGTAGATGGAGCCGCCAGTAAATAAACTGTAAGAAAAAATAAACCCGCAGGCCTTACCAAATGCGGTTTCATCATCAGGGATAAGGCTTACGCCCCCTACGCATGCCACTTTCTCATCCTTAAAATATTTTACGGCGTTTATCAGCCAATCCTTATCCATAATGCAATCGGCATCGGAAAAAGCGATTATTTCGCCTTTTGCCTGTGCAAATCCGCTGTTGCGGCCAGCACATACGCTTGGGCCCCCGGCGGTTACTACCTTCGCACCCAGAGAAACGGCAATCTCCCGCGTTTTATCCGTAGAATCGGAATCGGAAATAATAATTTCGTATTTATCTTTGGGGTAATTGAGCTGGTTAAGGCTTTTTAAACAAGGGGTTAAAAATTTTTCTGCATTCTTGACCGGGATGACTACCGAAACAAACGGCAGGCTAGTTTGTATATCCATGTTTTTCTTGGATTAAGCTAGCGACCGCCTTTTCAATTGCGCATCTGGAGCCATACCTAACCGTTAGCCCGAGTTTTTTTATTCTTTTGGTATCCAGCAGCATCAAAGGCACGTCGCCGCGCCAGCCTCCCCTGCCGCCGGTATAACGGATCTTGGTATTTCGCAGGCCGGTTTTCTTTAATATTATTTTTGCAATTTCGGAAATTTTTATATCGTCATCCGTGCCGAGATTAAATAGATTTACCGTATCCTTTGCGTGCCTGAAGGCAAAAAGCATACCGTCTACGCAGTCTTCAACCAAAAGGTAAGACTTGCGCTGCCTGCCGTCGCCGAGGACTTCCAGGCTCCTGCGGTCTTTTTCTAATTTACGCAGGAAATCTACGAGTATGCCATGGGTACCTCTGCTGCCGACGATATTTGCGAAACGAAAGATCCAGGCCTGCATACCAAACATATGGGAATACGCGCTGACCAGACCTTCGCAGGCCATTTTACTTGCCCCGTAAAGTGAAATCGGTTTCAAGGGAGCGTAATCCTCAGGGGTAGGCCTTATTGCCGGCTCGCCAAACACCGTGGAGCTGGAAGCGAATACGATTTTTTTGGCGCCTGACAGCCGCATTGCCTCCAGGACATTATAAGTAGCTACAGTCCCCTGTTGAAAATCTACTCCCGGCGAGGTTTGACCGATCTGAATTTGCGGATTTGCCGCCATATGGAAGACAATATTCACTCCCCGCATTGATTTTTGAAGTGCTGCCTTATCTAGAAGATCGGCCTTGATAAAACGAAAATTATTTTTGCCCAAATGCGCGGCGATATAATCTTTCTTTCCGGAGCTGAGGTTATCATAGGCAATAACCCGACCGATTTTTATCAGCCTGTCCACTAGATGGCTTCCGATAAAGCCGCAGCCTCCGGTAACAAAAAAGGTATTGCGCATATTAGTAGTCGGCATAGATGATCCTTGAGCCTTCCGCTTCAAATTCAAACGGCACGTGCGTTAATTTCCCCAGCGCCTGTTTTACCTTATGTTGATGCTGCTTCCGGCAATATAACAGCAGGAAGCCGCCGCCGCCTGCGCCGAGGATCTTACCGCCGATTGCGCCGGCAGCAATTGCCTGATGGTAACACCGGTCAATGGTATTGTTAGTGATCTTTGAGGCCAGCCTCTTTTTGATTTCCCACCCTTTGTGTAAAATAGCGCCAAACATATCTAAATTAGTGTCGCCCTCTAAACAATTTCTTAAGGGGTTAACTAATCTTTTTAAGCTGCGTAATTCCTCGAAGTTATGCTTAGTCCGGGCTTTCTGTTCTTTGAGTATAGAATTTGCGTTACGTGTTACGTGGGTATAAAATAAGAGCAGGTTCTCCTGTAATTTTTTAATTTTACGGCTACCGACCAGTAAAGGCTCAACCACCACATCGTCATTCGGTTTAAAATATAAATGTTTTATCCCACCGTACGCGGCGATATACTGGTCCTGCTTACCGATGGGCTCTCCTAAAATATCGATTTCGATCTTGCAGGCTTCTTCTGCCAGCCGCTTCGTAGGCACCCTCTCGCCCTTATAGGCGTAGAGCGCGTTCAAGAGCCCCACGGTTAAACTGCTGGATGAGCCAAGACCGGTGCCTTTTGCGGGGATATCGGCAATGGTGGTGATCTCAACCCCCTTGGTAACGCCGGTAAGCTTCATCGCCTCCCTAACCAGCTCATGCTGCAATTGGTCAACCTTATCCACGATTTCTGTTTTGGTATAACTTAAACGGATCGTATCATCAAAACGCTTGTTCACCGTGACATACATATATTTATTGATCGCGGTAGAAATTACTTCTCCCGTTTCTCCTCTATAAAACACGGCCAGATCCGTGCCGCCGCCGGTAAAGCTGATCCTTAAAGGTGTGCGGGAAATTATCATCAAAGTATCCCTTCTATCTCTTTTAACCGTCCAGGCGTGCCGATATCATAATAACGCTGGCTGATCGGATACCCGTTTAACTGTTGCGCTTGAATCAAAACGGGAAAAATTTCCTCTTCTAGCGAAACCTCTCTGCCTGCCGGTATAAGATTCAAAACTTCTTTCCTGAGTAAGCTTACTCCTGCCTCCACGTAATTTGCCTGCGTAACGGGATTACGTTTACTATATGAGCCTATCCGTCCGTCGGGGCCTAAATAAATATTGTTTTCGGCGATCTTTACTGAATTATCATAACATACCACTAAAGCGTTGCAACTGCAGCGCGCCCAAAATTTTATCAGCTCAATATAATCAATCGGAAGGTAGGAGTCGCCGTAAAGCAAAATGAAATCGGCGGGAAGATAATCCTTGGCTTGTTTTA
>CAIRWO010000211.1 GCA_903882345.1 Candidatus Omnitrophota bacterium
ATAAACTTAAAGAGCTTATCCCGCGGCAGGTATTTGAGGTGGTAATTCAGGCAACCGTGGGCAGCCAGATCATCGCTTCGCAGAAAATCCGGCCGCTGGCAAAGTCAGTGACCAGCAAGTGCTACGGCGGTGACATTACCCGTAAACGTAAACTTTGGGATAAACAAAAAGAAGGTAAAAAGCGCCTTAAGCAATTCGGGAAAGTCGAGATCCCGCAGGAGGCATTTTTGGAGGTATTAAAAATATGAACACGCAAAGCCCCGAACAGAAAGGCAGCGCTATAAGAAAAAAATCCGTGGCCCGCGACTGGGCGGAATCGATCCTCGTCGCCTTTATCTTGGCGATGTTTATCCGCACGTTTATCGTGCAGGCATTTAAGATTCCCACCGGTTCCATGCGAATGACGCTCTTGGCAGGTGATATAATCCTGGTCAATAAGTTTATTTACGGCGCAAAAATACCTTTTACCAAATACAGGCTTCCTAAGGTGCACCTGCCTAAGCGGGGAGACGTCGTAGTTTTTATTTTTCCCGAGGACCCCAAGAAGGATTTTATAAAGCGGATGGTCGGCCTGCCCGGAGATATGGTCGAGATCAAGAACGGCACTATCTATGTTAACGATCAGCCGTTAGTTGATTGCGGCTTTAGCCAGAGGTATTATTATAACCGGGGCGATTTTGCGCAGGAGGGCAGAAGGATCACCGTACCCGCGAACAATTATTTTGTCTTGGGCGATAATTCCGCGTCTTCGCAGGACAGCCGCTACTGGGGGTTTGTGCCGGAGAAAAATATTCTTGGAGAGGCAATGGTAATCTATTGGCCGCCCCAGAGAATCAGGATAATAAAATGAATTTCGCGAATAAAATTTCCACGTTCCGTATCTTAAGCGTTCCGTTTTTCTTTGCCGCGCTGGTCTATTATTCACCGGAGAGGGAATACTTGAGGTTTGTCGCTTTGGTGATTTTTCTGCTGGGGGTGATTTCCGACGCCGTAGACGGTTATATTGCCAGAAAATCCGGGCAGCAGTCAAAGGCCGGCCTGATCCTTGATCCGTTGGGAGACAAGCTGCTTTTGATGACCGCTTTTATAAGCCTGGCATTTATTGATGATTTCCGTATAAAATTCCCCCTCTGGGTAGTCCTGATCGTGATCAGCCGGGATACGATAATCCTTATCGGGGCACTGGTAATTTATATCGTTAAACATGATATCGTAGTTTTTCCCACCCGCTGGGGTAAGCTTACCACGACCTTTCAGATGCTCGCGGTTTTTAATGTTCTTATACAGTGGAAACAGGCTTACCTTTTCTGGTGGATAGCCGTGGTTTTTACGGTCATCTCCGGGTTCGATTACGTGATGAGGGGGTTTAAAATTCTCTATGCTGTGGATAATCACCGGAATAATCATTAGCTATCTTGTCGGCTCGATCCCGACAGCATATATTTTCGGCCGGCTGTTAAAAGGCATTGATATACGTAAATTCGGCTCCGGTAATGTCGGGGCCACGAATGCCTTTCGCGTATTGGGCAGGGGCGTAGGCATAACGGTGTTGGCCCTGGATGCGTTTAAGGGATTCGCGACGGTAGCGTTCCTGGCTCCTACCGGGGAATTATTTGCGATTGTATTTGGCCTGAGCTGTGTGATCGGGCACATTTGGACAATATTTTTAGGATTCCGCGGCGGCAAAGGTATGGCGACAACATTGGGAGTTTTGTTGGGGCTTACCTTTAAAATATCCGGTTTAAAAATTGTTTTAGGCATCGCTATTTTGATCTGGCTGGTTACGTTCATTGTTTCCCGTATCATCTCCCTGGCTTCCATAGTCAGCGCGATTGCCTTACCAATGCTTACCGTTGTATTCCGGCAGTCCATTACCTTGATATCCCTAAGCATTATACTTTCTGCATTGGTAATTCTGCGCCATTGGCCTAATATAAACAGGCTGTTTAAAGGTCAAGAACCCCGCCTTAATTTAAGTAAACCAACCAGGTAAAGTTCCTTTAGAAAGCGCTTTCTAAAATTCGCGTTATTGCCTTGTTTATAATAAGTTAGAAAGTTATACTTTATCTATAGGAGTACGGAAAAAAAGGCGAAAAATGAGAGACCTATTATTTAAAAATCTGACTTCGGATGACAAAAGGCGCAGGATAATCACCAGTTCTGAGGTGGTTGAGAGGGAAGGCATGCGCAGCGTGATTAACCGTCATTTTGTCTGTATGATAAAGGAAATCAATGATAGCGAGGTCCAGCGGCATGAGCCTTATGTGCATGTTTTAAAAGAACATAACAGCCGGGAGCAAAAGGAGAAGTTCTTCTGTAAAATAAAGGGCAGCGTCTGCGCAGTAAACAGCGGAAAGTTGTTTTTGATTCTTTTTGTGCATTCGCTTAAAATCAGCCTTATCGCAACGTCGCAGGGGCTGGTAAGGTAGAATAAAAACGGTTTTAGAGAACTTAAATTTAGGTAGACCGGATTGGCTTAAAGCCAATCCGGTCTTTTTTCTTGACATATGACAGCAGCCACGATAAAATATAAAAAATATGCTCAAGAAAATTCTTTCTCTAGCTTTGGTAATAATCTGGGTATTAAGCACTATCTGTATTGAGCCCGCCTACAGCTCACCACCCGCAGTGGAATATCTTTGCGCACTAGGTATTCAATTATATCGTCAAGGTAATTACAATGATGCGCTGAGCGAATTTGGAGCAGTGCTTACTTTAGAGCCGGATAATAAGACTGCCTTAAAATACGTAAACGCTATCTTTAAACCGGAAGGGCAGCCCGTAAAGAAGGGCGAAGCCACGTCTCTACCGGCAAAGACATACAGGCGCCCCGGTAAATACGATGTGATGGAGGAGGCACTAAATAGTTACGACAAAAAACCCACTAAGGAAGAAGCCGTGCAAAATGCCCTGGAAATCGCCGGCATAAAGGTTTCCGGAGAGGCGCAGCTGAGGCTGGGATTAGAATCTGGTAATTTCCTGTGGAAACGGGCGAATTGGGACCTAAACGAAAAAAACTTCCGCGTAATCTCCAACACTGCCTTTGACCGGAGGGAGAATACTTTCGACCCGCGGATTTATGATCGGTTCAGGGTACAGCTTGATAGCCCTGATAAGGAAGGGTTTGGTTTCCATAGCAATATTGTGGCGGATCCCTGGAGCTATACTGGTAAGAGCGATAAAATAACGGTGACCAGCGCTTTTGGGGATGCTGCCGAAGTGCAGTTGAAAACCTGGGGTAATACAGGTTATACGGTAAATGAAATTGTAGACACCAACCGCTTCGGTAATTCTTTTGCCCTGCCCGAAATGAAGGTGCGCAGCAACAGTCAGGTTGATCCTTTTACGATAAAAGGCGCTTTTTCCCCAAACGATACTTTCAATTTTCCGGCAATAAAGATTTATCAGGAGTTTCAGCCGATACGGGAATTCTGGATGGATTATAATCAGGAAAACCTGAAGGTGAGGCTTTTCCCCATTGCCTATGAGAATCAGGCATTAACTTTTGACGACCCGCTAAAACTTTCTAATAATAGGATCTGGTGGGAAGATAGCCCGTGGATAAGGGACTGGAAGAGCGGTATCTTTAACTCCGGTGTCACACCTACCGTTGATTTTACCAAGGGCTACTGGGATAAAACGCTATCATTTTTTACCAGGGACAGCGAAGGCCAGCGCCTGACCAGCCTGCGCGGCCTGAGTGTTGATTTCAATCCTTCCGAAAATACCTCGTTAGTATCCAGTATAGCTACACCTAAGACTTTGTGGCAGGATTATTCGGAAATAAATAATGTTATGTCCGCTACCCGCTTTAAACATCTTCTGGCGGATAAATTTGATATCGGCATAACTTATACCGCGCGCCTCGGGATAAATACCGAAGCGCATAAAACCGACGCCAAAAATTTTGTCGGAGCTACGGATTTATCTTACGAGGTCGCCGAAGGCCTTACGGCAAACTTAGAGTTAGCCAGATCACAGTCAAATTACGATTTAACCACTTCTCAGTTTGAGACAGATAAAACGGGCAATGCCTATTACTTTTCTCTTGTCGGCAGGTATCCCCGCGAAAAGATTATCGAAACTAAATACGGCTATGACGGTATTCAGCCGGAGGATAAAGACAGGTTTTTCAGCAAATTCAGGTTTTTCTTCAGCCGTATGGATGAATCTTTTGATCAGCCGCTGTCTTCTTATGTGGAAACGCGCGACGACGAATTCTGGGGCCGGCATATACATTTCCGTCAGCCCTTCAAATATTATTATCAGGGCGAAGGCCAGATGTTATCATGGGATGATATAAAGAATTTCCGCATCGGAAACGGTATAGATATCGGCCGCACAACCACGGGCTTGCGCGTTGAGAGCCAACTTTGGGATAAAAGAGTGGATAACCTTTTGGATGTGCGTAATGTCCGTACTCCGGAAGGTAAATTTGTGGAGAACGTTGTCCGCGAGGAACTTACCTGGCAGGTAAACGACAAGTTGACTTCTAAGTTATTGGGGATTTACAATAAACTTCCCCAGACAAAGGCAGGGACTGATCCGTTCATTTTTAACACCTCGACAGGCAGGTATTATGATAACGTCCTGATCCAGGACGATACGGATCCTTCTTTAAAAACCGGGTCCCTGGGGATGGAATATGCCTTTTTTGACTGGCTGTCTTTAAACGGGATATGGGAATATACCAACGATTATTCGCTTGGCTACGATAATTTTCCCCGCGGCATATTTAACGATGGAAGCCTCTATAGTATTTATTATGAAAATGGCAATAAGTACAGGAATATCGGTAACTTCCTCTATTATCAGCAATTTTTCCCCACGCCGCCGTATCCTTATTACAATATAATTAAATCCGGCTTAGACTTTACCCTTTCCAAGCAATGGGATTTTTACCTGGATTATACGCGTAACCCCTTTGAAAAAGCCGGCCAGGTTGACGATAATATGAATCATGTAGGGCTCGAACTCGTTTATACGCCAACGCCAAAATTCAGCGCGATGCTTAAATATACTTATTCTCGTTGGCAGGATATCGATCATTTGATCTCCAGCGGGAAGACTAAATTGACGCCGCACTACAATGTTTTTCTGGAGTTTATATACCGCAGGTCAAAATATGAAGATCTTACCTTTCAATACGGCGAAGCAAGCCGCAATCCTTATATGGGCGGTGTCCTGGATATCGGCTGGGACCCTTACGGCGGCAGCCTGAAGACCATTGATACCGCGCATATCTTCCGTCTCTATTACCGCCGCAAATTCTAGCCTTCCTTACAAGCAAGGACCGTTTCCTAATAACTATATGTAAGATAATGAGTTCTGCTGGAACTGTCCCTCGAGGGACAGTTCCATAGTAACCAATTGAGATTGATAAGGTTATAAGGAAACGGTCCTGTTTTTCAATCCAGATATATTTCTATTGATTTTACTTCGAGGTTTCTGATTTTTTCCGCGTAAGGAGCGGGGATGGAATCCTGGGAGAGTTCAATTATTTTGCCGCTGGTTTCGGCGATACTGATGCGGCTGATCTTTACACTGTTTTTGCCGTAAGTATTCTTTCTCTTTTTATTATGGTAAGTCACGGAGATCTTTCCCAGGAATTTAAATTTGTAGGTGCCTTTTCTGTCGAATAACCAGCCCGCTAAGAGCGGCGCAAAACGTAAATTCAACTTACCTCCAGCGTCCAGGAAAAAAGGTTTTAAACCCGTATTCATTATTAGCCAGATGCTTAAAAATTCCGCGGTCGAACCGGAAAGCCGGGCAACAAAACCCCTTCCGTGCAGGTCTTTATCCGGGAAAGCGCTGCTGACAATGAAAGAAGAGTTCTCCAGTATGCTGCGTCCGTAAATTTCCGGTTTCATAAAGGGGACCAGCAGGTTTTTAAATTCTTCATAGAATTCTTCATAGAGGCCCGCCCGTAAAATTTCCAACAGGTATTTGTATTCCATGTGCAGCCAGATCGATTCATTTTCCAGCCATCCCGGAGTGAAGATACGGCACCTGCCGATTTCTTCCGGCATACTGCTTAGATCGGCGGTCTCCTTGTACATTTTTAATTTTTTGTCGTAAAGGGCGCTCTTTTTAAGGCAGTCGTACAGAGCCTTTGCCGTAGTAGTATCCCCGGCTATTTTTAGGGCATGGACCTGCGACTCAAGGAAGAGGGGGAGTTTATTTTGTTTAAATTCCAGCGGCCGCAGGAAATTATCTCCGGCAGGTTCATATTTAGTCACTTCGTTGATGAAATAAGCGCAGTAAATGTTTTTTGGCCTTGCCAGCGCTTTAGCGATGCCGGTGTCTAATTTTTTCAGAAGATTATCCAAAATAGAAGTTATATTTTCTCCGCTGGCCTCTGTTTCTTTGCCGCTTAAACCCAATTTTGTTTTCAGGCGGTATTCTTCCAGGAGGGTGCGGCTCTTGTCCCAGAAAATAAAATCTTTGTTAGAGGGATCCTTGTCAAAATATTCCCCGATTAAACCGTTGATAGCGGCCAATAAGCCGTAAATTTCTTCCGTAACCCAAATTTTATTTACTTCGTTTCTGCTAAGAGCGGCTTTAATAAAGAGGATAAGCCGTTTTAATTCCATTGTTTCGCAGAGTGATGAACCGAATAATGCCGGAAGGCCGTTTAAGGCATCATACCAGTTAGGTTTGTTTGCTTCCATTTCAATACCCACGCCAAAAGGGTCAAGCGATGCTGTTTTATTTGCCGCTAAACAGAGTAATTTATTTATCAGCGTGGTCTGGTAAATTTCTCCTTCACCGTAGCCTGTCCTGACAATGTTGGGTAAAATGCCGCGTTTACGGATGAGCTCTCTTTTTGCGGGGTCAAGGCCGACTGAATGCAGTTGTTTAACCAGGCCTTTATAAAGGAGATATTTTTTTTGTCTTGGGCGCACTATTTCAACATTATCGTAAAAGGTAAACGCCTTTTTTTCGAAGACAATTTCTTTAAACTTTTCCGGGTAGATCCCTAAATAATTTTCCAGCAGGTCAAGGTTATAGGTCCAATGGTCTGTCCAGAACCCTTCACCGTGCTCTGCCTCCTGACTTTTCCGGCAGAGGGGCAGTAAGATATTCAGGAATTCACCGTAAGACAGGTTTAGTTTTATTTTGTTATCTTCGATGGAAAAAATAAGATCCCCGGGAGAAAATGGTTTGTTTATCAGACCGGCGATCTTCTGTAAATTGGTTTCGGATGCCGCGCCTTCCAAGGCGTTTTTAAATTTTGCCGGATCCTCAAGAATGAATGTCGTACCTTTGACGATCAGCGGATTAAAACCGTCCAGCTGCAGCAGGTTAAAAAAATCAATCACATTTTCATCCTTAAGTTCAGGATTGAACCAGACATCAGACCGGCGGTTCTGGTTGACGTCGCGGTAGTTACCGTTGCCTTGAGAAAAATAGGTAGGCTGAATTTGGAATTTATTGTAATCTCTTTCTAGGTCGCCGTGTTTGCGGGAGTAAAGATAAAATATCGCGCTTCCGGTTTTTGATTTAAAAGTTACGGGATAGCCGCCGCGCATCAGGTTATCTAGGTATGTCTGGCGGGCATAAAGGTCAAATTCCCGCCGGCTGCTAGAGGTATCTATATTATCCTGCAGGCAGTTAATAAGCTGTTTGTTTTCTTCTTTCTTCCCGGCAAGGTAACCGCTAGCAGTTATCTTTTTTACGGTGGAATTCAGGGTTTTTTCGTTGGGCATATAGCCGGCTACGGAATAAAATGTTTTTTGTTTTCCTGCGGGCAGTGTAAATTCCAGGAAGATAAAACCGCAGGGGGTTTTGCTTTGGGTTAATTGTTTGGCAGGATAGGAGAATTTTTTTGCGTGCAGGAACGGATAAGGACAGGTAAAATCCGTTACCGGGCCGAATATGCATTCAGGATCGACGATCGGTTTTATGATTTCCGGTTTACCCTTGTTATAATGGAAACCAAGATAAAAATTGCCTTCTTTAATATGGATGACCTCTGGTTTGTCCGTGGGGTCAACTGCCAGTTTATAAAACGGCACGCGTTTTTCAAGGTTCAGGACCTTCATCCATGCCTCGATCGTGCGGCTCATTTCTTTCTGAAAAAAGTTATTTGTCCCAAAAGGCACGATCTGCGGCAGGCCGTCAAGCAGGCTGATTTTTTTAGCGCTCTTACCCGTATTTGTTATGCTGACGACCCTTGCCAGCGCACCGAAATTATCGTTAGGGATAGTGAAATATTCAACCGTTATTTTTAACCCCAGTGTGGCGTTGACTTCTTCCAGCTTCAGGTCCCAGGAAGTGATTGCCATGCGGTTGGAGAGAGAAAAGCCCAGGTTCACCGAGCCGTTGGCAAACGGCTCATAAAAATATTCCTTTTTTCCGCTGACCGTCTTAATGAAAGTGCGGAAGCCCCGCAAGGGGGTTGCCTCCCAGGCCTTATTTGCCGGTAGGAATTCCAACATGGCATTGTCTTTGTCTTTTGTGCCAAAGCTGGCAATTGCCTGGCCGCGGTTAACATAGAATGCCCAGATAGGTATGCCCAAAGGCCCGGCAATGCCGGGGAAGAAGCTGGCCAGCGGCTTTGAGAAATTAAAATTCTCGATGACGAATTCGCCGTCCGGATTAAGCTTGTATTTGGGTTTTCTTGTCGGGGTATCTGTTTTCATAGAGATAGGGTATATTGACTATGTATTCTACCCGCTTTTCCCGCTTTGTCTACGATTTTCTTATAGACTTTTTGGGCAACTGGTGGTATCATAAAGACTTAAAATAAGGGGTAAAATATGGCCATAACCAAAGAAACGGTTGATGACGTTGCGCATTTAAGCCGGATCAAACTTGACCCGCAGGAGCTGGAGAAAATATCCGGCCAACTCAGCAGCATACTGGATTTTATCGATAAGCTTAAGAGCGTAAATACGGATAATATCGCACCTACAAGCCATATCCTGCCGGTCAGCAATGTCTTGCGGCAGGACCAGCCGGGGGTATCTTTGTCTGCAGGAAAGGCGCTGGAGAACGCGCCGGAAAAACGCGACAACTTCTTTGTCGTGCCTAAGGTTATTGAATAATGGAATTAAATAAATTAACCGCCCACGCCCTGGCCGAGAAAATCAAAAGTAGGGAAATTGCCGCTAAAGATATATTACCCTCTTTAGAAAAGAGAGTAAGGGCTACGGATCATAAGGTCAGGGCTTATGTCCGGCTGGATAAATTAAAAGAATTCAGCGCGTTGAGTATTCCTGACGCAGGGGCAGGCCTGAACGCTATACCGGTTTCTATTAAAGATAACATCTGCACCGAGGGTTTACATACCGAATGCTGCTCGAAGGTCCTTGAAGGATTTAAGCCTCCCTATGATGCTACGGTGATAAAAAAACTAAAACAGGCAGGGCTAGCGGTTTTAGCGGCAAAGTTAAATATGGATGAGTTTGCCTTTGGCTCCTCAACAGAAAATTCCTGTTTTGGCCCCACGCATAATCCTTGGGATCTGGAGTGCGTGCCCGGCGGTTCATCCGGCGGCTCGGCTGCGGCCGTCGCTTGCGATGAAGCAATTATGGCCCTGGGTTCGGATACCGGAGGCTCCATCCGCCAGCCGGCAGCGTTCTGCGGCGTAGTCGGGCTTAAGCCTACCTACGGAAGGGTTTCCCGCTATGGGCTGATCGCCTTTGCCTCCAGCCTTGACCAGATCGGCCCGCTTACCAAAGATGTCAGCGACTGCGCCATGCTGATGAATGTTATTTCCGGATACGATGAAAATGATTCCACCTCCGTTAACGTAGAAGTGCCGGATTACACGAAGTCATTAGGTAACGCAATTAAGGGAATAAAGATTGCGTTGCCTAATGAATATTTTATTGACGGTATGGACCCGGAAGTTCGAAGAATCGTGGAAGAGGCGGTGGAAAAATTGAAAAGTTTGGGCGCCGGCTGCCAACCTGTATCTCTAGCTCATACCGAATATGCCGTTCCTGTTTACTATATCATCGCTACCGCGGAAGCAAGCTCTAACCTTGCCAGGTTTGACGGAGTCCAATATGGCTTTAGGAGCCGGGATCCAGCCGCAAAAAATAACCTGATCGAGATGTATAAAGCTACGCGCGGTGAGGGTTTTGGCGAAGAGGCAAAGAGAAGGATCCTTTTAGGGACATTCGCGTTATCGCAC
>CAIRWO010000212.1 GCA_903882345.1 Candidatus Omnitrophota bacterium
CGTTATTGACGACGGATCCAGCGACGCGACTTATCTAAAGGCAAGCGAACTGACGAATAAGTACCCCGGAAAACTGTTCGTTAAAAGAAATCCCCTTAACCTTGGTAAGGGCAGGGCGCTGAAAAAATCGCTGCACTATATAAGCGGCGATTACGTAGTTTTCCTTGATGCCGATATGGACCTGCATCCGATCCAGGTCCAGGCGTTGTTCGATATAATGCGTTTGGATAATGCCGATATAGTGATCGGTTCCAAACTGCATCCTAACTCGGTAGTTGCCGGATATCCTTACCAGCGCCGCTTCATCACCCTGATGTATTACCTGCTGGTGAAATTTTTGTTTAAATTACCTTGTCATGATACCCAAACCGGGCTCAAGCTGTTTAAGGCCGAAGTGCTACGAAAGGTATTCCCTAGGATATTGGTGAAGAAGTTCGCTTTTGATCTTGAGGTTCTGGCAAATGCTCATTACCTTGGTTATCGTATAGCTGAAGCTCCTATTGTGCTCAATTCCAAGGGCCGTTACGGACGGATCGGGATAAAGGCCGTTTTGACTACTTTTTGGGATACGCTGGCGATCTTTTACCGGATGTACATCGCAAAATACTATGACCGTATCGATTATCATCGCCGTAAAAACATGGCAAAAGAATTTAGAAGAGTGCGTAGGTAAATGCAGGGAGCTTGATTTTCCGGAGCTGGAAATCCTTGTTTTACCGGATGAGTCTTTTGAGAGCGGGCTTTTACCTGAAGACAGGGCACCGGTGATTGTAATACCTACCGGTCCGGTCAGCCCGGCGCACAAGAGAGATATTGGGCTTAAGTCTGCAAAAGGCGAAATTATCGCGTTCCTGGATGATGATGCCTGGCCGGAAAAGGGTTGGCTTAAGAACGCAATAAGGCATTTTGAAAATAACGATGTTGCTGCTGTTGCCGGGCCGGCAAAGACTCCGCCGGATGACGGCTCCAGACAGAAGGCCAGCGGCGAAATTTATTCCTCTATCCTGGTCAGCGGTAAGTATGCTTACCGCTATGTCCCTAAAGAGGGACGGGAAGTTGACGACTACCCAAGCTGTAACTTTATCGTGCGCAAAGCGATAATACAGCAGGTAGGAGGTTTTAATACGGATTTTTGGCCGGGTGAAGACACGAAATTATGCCTTGATATTACCAAACGTCTCGGTAAAAAGATCATTTATGATCCTCTTGTCCTGGTTTACCATCACCGGCGCCCGGTTTTTATCCCGCACTTAAAACAGATAGCCAGCTATGCCTTGCATAGGGGCTATTTTGTAAAAAAATACCCCGAGACTTCTTTGCGGCCGGCATATTTTTTACCCAGTATTTTTGTCCTGGGGCTTGTTTTAGGGGCGCCAGTCTCTTTATGCATACCGATGTTTAAACTAGCCTATCTTTCAGGCATATTTATCTATTTATTTCTGGCTCTTATCTTTAGTTTTTCTAATGGGTTAGGCTTGATTGGCCTTATCTTTTTTGGTATAATATTTACTCATGTCACCTACGGTGTATTCTTCCTAAAGGGGTTATTTACAAAAAGACTGCCAGAAGAAAGTTACTGAGTATTATGAAAGTAATAATTTCATATCCCCCCCTAAGTAACCAAAGCGGTTGCCCCACTCTGGGCCAAAACCGGCAATTCCAGTATTTTAAAGAGCCGACTTATATTTATCCGGTAGTCCCTGCCTTAGCAGCTACTTTGCTTAAAAAAGCAGGGCATGAGGTTATTTGGAACGATTGCATAGCGCAGGGTTGGGATTACCAGGCATATTTGCGTTTTATTAGGGATGAAAAACCGGATTTAATTGCCTTTGAAAGCAAGACACCTGTCATAAAGCAGCATTGGCGGATCATTAATGAAATCAAGGGGCTGTCCTGGAAGGGGACGATCCCTAAGATTGTCTTATTTGGCGACCATGCTACCGCGCTTCCTGAAGAGTCGCTGCAAAACTCCCAAGTTGACTTTGTCCTTACCGGCGGCGACTATGATTTCCTGTTATTAAACCTTTGCAATAATCTCCAGTTATCCAGCGACCATCACTTAACGCCTGATGCCAAATTAGAGCCGGGTATCTATTACCGCGATAACGGGGCAATAATGAATACGGGTAAGTTTAAGCTTGAGCATAACCTGGACCGCCTGCCGTTTATCGATAGAGAATTAACCAACTGGAAACTTTACGCGTTCAATAACGGGAATTATAAACGCACCCCCGGCACATACATCATGTCCGGCCGGGACTGCTGGTGGGGAAAATGCAGCTTTTGTTCTTGGCCGACAATGTATCCGGTATTCCGCAGCCGTTCGCCGGAGAATGTCTTAGATGAGATCAGCTACCTGATAAATAAATACTCGGTTAAAGAGATCATGGATGATACAGGATGTTTTCCTGCTGGCGAATGGATGCGGCAGTTTTGCCGCGGCATGATTGAGCTTGGCTTTAACAGGAAAGTGTACCTGGACTGCAATATGCGCTTCGGGGCATTAACGCCGGAAGATTTCGCTTTAATGAAAAAAGCAAATTTCCGCCTCTTGCTCTTCGGCCTGGAATCCGCCAACCAGGCGACATTGGACAGGATTAACAAAAATTTAAAAGTTGAAAGAATAATTGAAGATTGTAAAACCGCAACTAAGGCAGGACTTTTCCCGCATATTACGATCATGTTCGGTTACCCGTGGGAGGATTACCAACAGGCAAAGAAAACTCTGGATCTTGGGAAATACTTGTTGAGAAAAGGATATGCTTATACGATGCAGGCAACTGTGGTTATTCCTTATCCGGGGACACCGTTGTTTGAAGAATGCCGTAATAGCGGCTTGCTGAAAAGCCTTGATTGGGATGAATACGATATGAAAAATCCGGTAATGGAAACCGGTTTGAAAGACGAGCAGATCATGAAGCTGGTGCAGGGGATGTACGGGGTTTCTTTTCAACCTGAATTTATCTTGAGAAAAATTGCCGGTTTGAGGGATATGGATGATTTCCGGTATTACCTTCGGGCATTAAAAAAGGTAGCCGGCCATATTTTTGATTTCAAGGGGAAAAGGAGAAAATTATTATGTTCTGGAAAATAATCGGCCTGGCTGCCGCGACCCTGACGACTTTTTCCTTTGTGCCGCAGATTATCAAGATCATTAAGGTCAAATCTTTCAGAGACGTCAGCTTGTTTACCTTGTTTCAGTTTGCTGCGGGAGTCTCCTTGTGGGCGCTTTATGGGATACATCTGAAAGACGCGATTATCATCGCCGCAAACTGTGTAACCTTATTAACAATACTTATTGTATTGGCACTTTACTTTAAATATTCCCATAAGGAGTAGATTATGCTATCTAAAGATAAGTTCTACGCAGTTATTTTAGCCGGGGGGCAGGGCAGCCGTTTTTGGCCGCAAAGCCGGACCTTGGAGCCAAAGCAATTTTTATCTTTGCAACGGGATAAAAGTTTATTTGAACAAACGCTCCAGCGTATCAAACCATTGATCCCCGCCAAAAATACCATTATCGTTACTTCGGAATTATACCGCCATCAGATATATGAATTCATTAAGCCTTTCGATGTCCCCAAGGATAACCTTATTTTTGAACCGGAAGGCAGGAACACCGCTCCTTCAATTGCCGTTGCCGTACAGATCATCCATCAAAGGGATCCGCTGGCGCATGTTTGCGTGATGCCCTGTGACCATCTTATCAAAAACAATCGCCGTTTTATCAAGATCATTCGGCAGGCCTTAGGTTTATGCAAAGACTCTTTGGTCGTTTTCGGGATACCGCCGCACAGGCCGGCTACGGGATATGGTTATATTCAAGCCGGAAACAGGCAGGGTATTTTTTTAAAGGTAAAAAAATTCTCTGAGAAACCCGATCTTGCCACGGCGCAGCGTTTTTTAAAAGACGGCTCATATTTTTGGAATAGCGGGATTTTTGCCGGTTCAAGCCGGATATTTCTTGAAGAGTTTAAAAACCGCCTACCTGTTCTTTACCGTCAACTCAAAAAAATTAACTGTTTAGATGATATAGCGAAAGTTTGGAAGCAAGTAAAACCGATCTCCTTTGATTACGGTATCCTGGAAAAATCCGCAAGGCTCTTAATGCTTCCGGCTAAAGGATTGGGATGGTCGGATCTAGGCAGCTGGCAGGCCTGGGATGAGGCGATGAAAAAAGATAAGCAAGCTAACCTGCTGAAGGCAGACGTAATAAACCTGCAGAGTAAGAATATTACCGTTGTGGGAAGCAACCGTCTTATTGCCACGATCGGCTTAAAGGATCTGATCATTGTTGATACCGCGGATGCGCTCCTCATCACCGATAAAAATAAAACCGAGCAGGTAAAGACCGTCGTTGATATCCTTAAAAAAAGCGGCCGGCAGGAACATTATACGCACCGGACAGTAAAGCGGCCGTGGGGGCATTTTACGGTCCTGGAATCCGGGGATGGCTTTAAGGTCAAGCTTGTTGAGGTTAAGCCCAAGCATTCTTTAAGCCTTCAGTATCATAATAAACGCAGCGAACATTGGGTGGTGGTAGACGGCCGCGC
>CAIRWO010000213.1 GCA_903882345.1 Candidatus Omnitrophota bacterium
GATGAAATCGTCGCGCTGTTACCTCCGGCGATAAGAGAGAATGAAATATACGATGCCTTAAACAGGGTGCAGCTTAATATAATGGAGCGGGTACAGGGAAGATATGTTCTTGCTAGCTTAAAAGGCCTGTCAGCCCGCCGCAAGAAAGCAGTGTTAAATAGATTAAGCTGGTATTCCAGGTTCGTAATGGTAGTTAGCCTGCCGGTGAGAAGCGGCAGCGCTGTAACAAGCGAAACATTCGTGGTTTTAAGCAAAAAGATACATGAAAGTAACGAGGCTGTAGTTAACGAGGCCATAGATGTGCTCAAAAAATCCCGCTTGACCATGGAAATCGAAACAGACGTGCTTGTGCCTTGGGCTCCGGCCGGGGCAGTAAAAATAAGCCAGGTCCCTGACATTTCACATTTAAGCGCTGTTGAGAAACTGAAGTCAGCAATTAGCCAGGCAGAATATACCCAGCGTTTGGCAAAAGAAACCAAGGAATTGGTAAGAGTAGGTTTATCAGCGCAGCCTCAGTCTACGGGTACAGCCGCGCCTGTGCTTTTGGCCAAAGTTAGCAGCATATTAAAAGAAGAAAGCCGGAAGATCCGCGTCCAGATGCTCAAGGCAGGTATTCCTCTTGAGGCCCTGGAAGAGGTTAACCCGGTAATACGCAGGGAATACTTAGCCGGCATTATCAATAAGGTATGGAAATCTACAGATGCCGGCCTGGTGAATATTGTGCGCGGGCCGCCGGATGCATTCTATGTCGTTTTAAAACAGAAGAATCTCTTCGTCAGGGTAATTAAAGTCTCTCCGTATTATGTTGCTCTCTCCCCGGAAAAAGAAAGGGCGTTTATCGCAGCATCCGGCTCAAGAGGTTATCACAGAGTCGCTGATAACAGCGGCGAAAGGCTGCATTTTGGGTTTAAGGTGATCAATGATACCTTAGACCATGATACCGGCAATGAAGTGGTCATGGTGCTTAATATTGCATTCTTTGAAGCATTTAATAAGGCGTTTGCCGGAACAAAAAGAATTTCTGCAACCGATGTCCTGACAGCTATAAATAATGCGCAAGAAAAAGTTAATGCTGTAATATCAGTATTAGGTTTTGAAGTCAAGTTAGAAGCCGCGCTTGTTCAGGCCGAATACTTCGGTAACAGGCCGGGAGTGATTATTGACATACTGGAGATGTTGGCGCAGGCAAGAAGCAGCATCCCGGTTATGCGTTCAGCGCAGGGCGCGGTAGCTAAAGATTACGTTACGATAAGAAAAGATCGCCGGGCTTTGCGGGCGCTGCTCCAGGAAATATATTTGACCAACGCCCTTAAGCGGGAAAGGGCCAAAGAGACATTAAGCAAGTTAGAGATAAAAGGTACCCCGCTGTATATCAATACCATCATCAACAAAGTAAGAGAAGCTAATCCGCAGCCTGGGTTAGCTTTCCAGCACGCTGTGCTATTGGTTGCCGTATTAAGGCAGTTGGATGAAGAAGCGATCCTGATGGGGATGTACCGTCCGGAAGAAGACCTGCCTTATCACTATTATGTGCATACGAAAAAATGGGGCGCGATAGATGTTTTACCCGAGGGCAATACCAGGCATAATCCGCTTAGAGGGTTGATCGAAGACGATAGGTATCAATTGGCAGTATCGGACTTCGAGGGTTTAGCCGCTGCCATTAGTAACGAGATTAAAGGAATTAAAACAATCCAGGATACGGCAAAGAGCGGGGCAAACGCCAGCTCGCCGGTGGAAGATACATTGGAAGCATTTGAAAACTTAGTAAAGGCCCAGTATGGCAAAGACTTTAATTCCGAAAAATGGCTTGACCAGAAAGCGACTATACTTGAGCTTTATGCAGCAATTAATAAATACAAGCAGATTTTCGGCGTCAAAGAGTTTGCTTCCGGAAAGAGCACGGTTATCTTCCCGGCCCTGGCGTATTTGATCAACAAACTAAAGCATCAGCCAGTGTTCAATATTGTTACACACAGTTATTTTGCCCAGAGAGACGCACAGGCCTTAGCCAATTTATTTGCTGGCACAGGAATAAAAGTCGGCTATATAATTTCCGGCAGCGAAGCCTTCATTTATAAGAACGGCAATAAAGTAAGCTGCGACAGAGAGACGCTTTATAAAGAAGCGGACGTGGTCTACGGCATTATCTCCGAATTCAATTTTGACTATCAGAGAGAACTTATGAGTTACCTGAAGGATATGGCCCAGTCGCAGAGAAGCTGGTTTATCCTTGCCGATGAAGCGGATAAGACACTGGTAGATGAGGCGTTTTCTCCGCATATTATTTCTGCCGGTTCAGATAATGCATTTAAGGAAATAATAGAAAATGCATATCGGGCAGCAGTAGCTATTAAAGGTAATAAGGCTTTCTATACTGCCAAAGATAAAATTGTAACCCTTACGCCGAAGGGACAGCAGCAGGTAAGGAAGGCATTGGGAGTTACCAAAGCAGAAGAGTGGTTTGCCTTCTTCCTCGTAGAGCAGGCGTTGAGAGCATTAAAATATTTTATAAAAGGCGATAATTATTTAGTCAAGGACGGAGAAGTGATTATCCTTGGCGAAGCTAAGCAGCCGCTGGCAGGACGGCGTTGGCAGGATTACTTGCACATTTTTGTAGAATTAAAAGAAGGATTACCGTTCAGGGGAGAAGGCAGAACCTTATCGCAGATGTTCCTGACAAATTATCTGAGCAGGCAGCATATTTCCGGATTCATCGGTTTAACCGGTGCCTTGGGCCAGGAAGAAGAGCTGGTAAAAGAAATTTATCCTCAGGCAAAAATTTTACGGCTGAAGACTAATGCTGTGATAAGAGGTGAAACCCAGGATGAACCGATACAGATCATCAAGGCCCGGCAGGAAAAATTAGAAAAATCCGGTGAAATAATAAATCATATCTCAAAAACAGAACCGGTGTTAGTTAAGGTAGGCTCTCCTGATGAAGCGAAGTCTTTAAAAGATATTTTGACGCAATTAGGCGTCACAAAGATTTCCGTGATTGACGCGCACAACTCTGAAGAATTTGAGACATTAAAAGACATTATAGATATGGCGGGTAAGGTAGGGCAGGTTACGATTATCACTCCTGCAGTAAGCAGGGGTATTAATATCGTGCTTTTTGACGAAGCCAGAGAAAGAGGGATTTACCTATTGGACGCTGATTTAAGCCCGTCCTCCCTGGATATGGAGCAATTCCGGGCCAGAGGCGCCAGAAGGCCGGAAGAAAAGGCGGCTTGGAAGGCAGTTTATTCCTTGGAAGATACCTTATTTAGCGAATATGAATCGCTGACAAAAGAAGCCAAGGCTAACTTGAACGGTAATCCTTCCAGCAAAAAGATTGCTAAAGAAATCATGATCCTCCAGAGAAAAATCCTGGAACAAAAGATTATGAGCATAAGGTCGCAGAGGAGGTTATGGGAAGAAACCGCCAAATTCTGGGAAAAGGCGTTGATAAATATCCGGTTAAATATCATTAACTACGGCGTTAAAGTTCTCTTTGGCAAAGACGCGGATAAAGTACAGGCGAAATTATCAGCGGAAGAAAACGCGCGTTATACCCAACAGATCCTGGCAAGGATAGATTCTCAAATCGGCAATTTCTTCGAATATATAAATGCCTATAGGCAGAAACTGGATTATGTTTCCCGCCATTATTCAATATGGCAGAGATTATTCCATTTTGATACCGACTCCGAGCTCCTGGCAGGCGTGAAAAAATCATTTGATTCCACGCTTAAGAATATGTCTGATGCTATCTCTGAGATTATTGCCGAAATAAGCGCAAAAATCGGCATAAATATTCCGCTGACCAAGAAGGTTATCTCTCTGAAAAAACCGATAAAGCAAGGTATTGCTGTGGTTGTTTTAAGCTCAGCTTTCTTTATCTTCTATCAAACGGGCATGTTAGCAAGTATACTCACTGTTTTGGCGAAAATAGGCATAATCTTGCCGCTTTTAAATGCGCCTATAATTGTAGTAGCCGCGCTGGCGGTATTACTGTTGTACAAACTTGTCCTTGCGCCGGCGCTTGCCAAGGATACCAGCATCCAGCGCTTATCCCGGCTCTTTAAGGGCGCTGATGAAAAAGGCTGGGTAAAGGCAATATTTGGTTTTGTTGCCAATAAGATGTTACCTTTGATCGGCTTTATCGGTAGCGTGGGCAGTTTAATGCTCTTATTCTCCAATCTTGCTTTTCCGTTCGCAACCGCCAGCCTGAGTGCCTCTACTCTTATCTGGATAGCAGCAACCGCCATAGTTTTAAGCCTGGTCTTCAATATCAAAAATGTTATCGCCACCAGAGCAATCCGTCAGGATAGCCAGCAGGATTACCGGCTTAAGCGAGTGGTAGAATACTTGGCAGTTGGTTTAATCTCAGCGATTTCCTCTTATGTGTTATTATCGGTATTTTTAAGCGGGGTGCTCACACCGGCGCTATTGGTGGTTTTTGCGGTTGTGGGAGGGTATCTGCTTTCAGGCGGTTATTGGTATCTGACGCATTTCAGGGATAATACCACGAAGCTCTGGCCAATGGTAGGTTCTATTGTATCTGGCGTCGTATTTATCTTATATCATCTCTTGCCTAAGGCAGTTCTGATTATCGGATTGCCGACCGTAAGCGTCTTTAGCTCTTTTGCCCTGGCATTAACCGGAATATTAATCATTGCGGCGGTGGTAACGCTTACTGCCAAGCTCGGGCCATTGGGCAAGGCGGATAAGTCAAGAGTCATCCTCCAAGGATTGCCCTTGAATATCCCGGCAGTGATGGTTTCCGGCTTTGGAATATGGAAATTGGTAGCAACATTATTAAGCGGAACCATTACCGGCTGGAATATCCTTTGGTTAGCAGGGGCTGCGGTGGTTTTAGGCTTAGTAGTAGCAGTATTGGTCGCTAATAGGAAGATTAGCCCTGCTGCTGGCTTACCCACGGCAATAGTTACTGCTTCAATAGGCTTATCATATACCACTACTTCTGTTTATGCTCAGGCATTCCAGCCCATAAACGCAGCCCTGCAGAAGGGTGGCGTAAAGTTAGACTTAACAGAGACATTGAATATATTAACCAGCCTTATGCCAAAAGCCGCTCCTACCCGCGGTCCTCCGGCAACTGCTGATTCTTACCGTGGAATTTGTTTGGTTGATACCTTGGTTTCGGTGTTAGGAATAGATGCCAAGCAGATCAGTGATATCTTAAGCCAGGCTGGCATAAAAATAACCAATGTAGAAGTAAATGGTAAGCAAAGCCCGGCAGTTGCCTTAGGGCCTACCTTAGAAGCGATTCATAATAAGTTCCCTAAGAAAAACATAAAAGTATTTGCTGTTGATGAAGACAAGCAGCCCGGCGTTGATTATTATCTGGTAGATATTAATGCTAAACAGGCAATAAAGATTATCCCGGTCTCCAGAGAAAAGAACTTCTGGCACGCAGAAGTCGCAGTAAATCCGCAGTCACAAGTCGCAAGCCTCAAGCCACAGAATACTAACGAGCTTAATAACGTCCTTGTGGGACAGAATGACAAGGTGGAACCCAAGACTGCCGAAGAATATTATAATCAAGGGATTGAGTATTTATTGAGTCAATCATCCACAAAATCTCAACTCGAGAAAGCTGTTTCATATTTTACTAAGGCTATTGAACTCAAGCCTAAATTTGCAGAGGCATATGTTGGCCGGGGAGCTGCCTATGGTAACCTAGGCCAACACACCCAAGCCATCGCTGACTTTACCAAAGCCATCGAACTTAATCCTAAATTTACCAAGGCATACTATAACCGGGGACTTACCTATGGTGACCTAAACCAACACACCCAAGCCATCGCTGACTTTACCAAAGACATTGAGCTCGATCATAAATATGCAGAGGCATATGTGGGCCGGGGAATTGACTATGGTAGCATAGGCAAAAACACCCAAGCCATCGCTGACTTTACCAAAGCCATTGAACTTAATCCTAATCTTACCGCTGCATATTTTAGTCGCAGCATTGCCTATGCTTCTTTAGGAAACTTTGACCAAGCCAAGAAAGACTTACTTAAGACAGTAGAATTGAATCCTGCATTAAAAGAACAGGCTAAAAAGGTATCTGACTACTTTAAATTAAATCTCAACTTTAATTCTCCTCAATCTTATCGTTATCCTGCGGATGAAAATAGAGGAAGGTTGGCGCGGGTTGAGGCCGCATTTATAAAGCCAGTTGTACTAGATGTAAATCATATCCGCGGTCCGCCGGTTTCTTCGGCTAAAATTTCCGCCGCAATTTTAAGCTACAAGCTCGATACATTTATCAACGGTTTTAAAGAAGCCTTCCGTAACTTTATCAGCCATCCGCTAAAGAATTTCTTAGCCAGCGCAGTGCTTGCCAGCCAATTATGGACTGCCCAGCCGCAGATTCAGAATATAGCTTATCCAACAGTAACGCAAGAAATCGTAGTCAACTTCCCTGCCGAATTAAAAGCTGCTCTGGCAAAACAAGAAATCCCCAATGCCGTTGACACATTAGCTCAGGAATTTAAGATTAATTCCGATAAATTAACTGTCGAACAACGAAAACAATTAGATAATGCAACGTTGCAGATTGTAGAAGATACCACCTTAGGTGATACAATTATAACCAAAGATGCGGCGCCTACCGTAAAAATCAACGAGGTATTGCTTAAGCCGGAAAATAAGCTCCTGCTTGACGTAGTCACCAATCACGAACGTAACCATATCCTTTATCCTAACGAATCTGAAGACCAAATCCAGAGACGGGATATTGAATATATTGCGAAAAATAAAGATGGAATAGTCTCAGTGGACGAGGAGCTTAGTGATATAGGGGCGGTTATAAAGCCGGGCATCTTAGCTGACACGTTGAAACTTACTACTAAGATACAAGGAACGCAGCTCTTTGTAGGAAATGAGCCTTACCAGATCCGCGGCGTAACCGTAGATGAGAATTTTACCGTAAGCGATATACCTTTACTTACTAAGTTAGGGGCAAATACCATTCGCACCTACCAGCCCATTACCGATGTTGATCTGCTAAATGAATTAGCAAAGGCGGGCATCAAGGTAATAATGGGTATTCCATACGATAACGCAAAGATTAATATAAAGGATGGGAGTTACAAGGATTATATAGAGACATACAAAACCCATCCTGCGATTTTAATGTGGGAGTTCGGCAATGAATATAATTATCATTGCGATTACTTCGACAACAAGGATATAAATAATTGGTATATTGCCTTAGAGAAGGCAGCGGAAGAGGCGCACAATAGAGACAAAAACCATCCGGTGTCTACGGCTCACGGCGAACTGCCTGATGCAAAGGTTGTAGGGCAGGTACCTTCCGTGGATGTCTGGGGAATGAATGTTTACAGATGGGATGGCTTGAATGCCCAAGACGGCACTTCGATATTTGAGCAATGGAAGAAGATTTCCCAAAAACCGATGTATATCTCTGAGTCCGGGACCGACTCCTATGATAATAAGCGCCAGACCCCGGATCCGCTATCTCAAGCCAATGTGGACATAAAAATATGGAAGCAGGTTGATGAGAATAAAGAAGCCTGCGCCGGCATTACCTTTATGAGCTTTAAAGATAACTGGGCAAAGTTTGCAAAAGGCAATTCCGGCGTGCAAGATAACGGCGGATTTGAACATGACGGCGTACCTTATGATAATTTTGCCAATGAAGAGTATTGGGGATTAGTCACTGCCAATGGTGAGCTCAAGCTGGCTTACAAAAACTTGGAGCAGGCCTGGGCCTTAGCTAAAACACCCGCACCGCAAAGCGAAAGGCGGTTAATTTTCTTATTTCCTGTTACTGCCCAATACAACACAAACGGTGATTATTTAGTAAACCCCGGCATAGTGGCCTTCTATGACCCGATTATCTGTAAAGTTCAATATCTCAACGTTCCTGCCGGACAATCATTGGCCTTAGATTATAACGGTCGTTACACAAGCGTGTTAGCAAAAGGATACCTTGATAGGGATAATAAGCTGACTTATACCTTTGGAGGCGGGTTAGTGCTGTCTCCTGTTGATTTAAGCGGAACAGTGACGGTAAGCGAAAAGGAGGTATTGGCGAGTTTAAGAGCAGCTTTGAATTTATGGGGGGTCATTGCCGCAACTAATGTTTCTACCGACGGTGAGACAGTCGATAAAAGTACGGTTAGATCTGCCTCGTTTGACATAGACGTGCCCACTTCTTTAGCAATGTTTAGGTTGACTTTTGCTATGCCTGATGTACCGGCAGCAACAGAGAAAGGCTTGGATAAGGCTCCTTGGAGCACCCAATTAAGTGCAGGAGACTTCCTGGTTGCCTATTCTCAAACTATTGATAGCCAAACATCCAAGGCGCTAAAGACAATAGATATAACCGTTCCCCTTCCTAAAATAGCAAATGTGGTAGAAATACTGCTTGACTTTGAATCGACCGAGCAGGCGATTGATTGGTATTCTTTTGTAGAAAAGACAATGCAACATGAGATTATGCAAGCTTATATCGCGGGGATAAAGGCAAGATATAAGTGGACCAATGATGCAGAACTTCAGGCGTTAGTGCAATGCGCCATTGATAAGGATCTCAATTATGCTTTATTGCGCAGCGCGATAAGCTTAAGTGCGCCGTGGTTAAGTATTAGTAACCATGGCGGAGTTATTACCTTGGATGTGGTTTTTGACAAAGCCAAACTCTATCAAGTCATGGCTGAGCTTAATACCGCAATTACCAAAGAAATTGGCTTTAAGTTTGGAACGAGAATAGAAAATGAAGTAAAAACCAAGTTGCAAAATATCATCTTTACTGAGGGTATAGAAATTAATATGGGGGGAGGCTGGAGCTTGAATTTGGACCTTAACCAGAAGTTATCTCAGGAAGAGGGAGGGGCTAATTCCAATATTATTCATGGCGGTTCTATAAAGATAGGTAATGATTATATAGAATTTACATTCGATGCCGGAGCTCAAAATAACAATAATACTTTTACTTTTACTGATTTCTCTGGCGGCCTTAACATCAAGACTAACCCGGGCAGTTCGATTTACCTAAAAGTAAACTATAACCTTTTGAACTCTGTCGACAAGAAAGGTGAATGGAGCTTGGGCTTCGGCTTTTCTACTAACGATTTTGTTGAGTTTGTCAAAAGTATCGGGGATTTGATTTCCGGCAGAAAAAGAACGAGCCCTCAGCCTGCTAAAACTTATAATCCTCCTTTACCCTGTCTTTACTTCAAAAATTCTGAATTGGCATCCCTTTTCAGTAAGATAGTTGAGAAACTAAAAGAAGATGCGTCTAAAGAAGCAGCAGCGTCAAAAGGAGGAGCCAATGCAAGAGCCCTTTCAATGGCTCCGCTGCCAGGTTTCTCTGACGATGCCAGCGAGTTGGTTACGCAATTAAGCGATCCCACCAATGTAAATGCAAAGAACTTATTTAAGGAGATTACCGGTTTAGACGTAGATAATCCGGATAAGAGTAAATTTGAAAATTACGTA
>CAIRWO010000214.1 GCA_903882345.1 Candidatus Omnitrophota bacterium
AAACGCTCGGCATGCTCAATGATCATGCAGGTTGCCTCCGGAATATCGATGCCTAATTCCAACACCGTAGTACAGACCAAAACCGCTAATTCTTTTTTTACGAAGAGCGACATTATCCTGTCCTGCTCTTCCTGCTTTAACTTACCGTGGATAAGACCGACCTTAAAATCCTTGAACTCGTTACCTTTTAGCCGCTCATACATCTTTTTTGCTCCGGCAATATCCAGCGCGTACGACTCTTCGATAACCGGATAAACGATAAATACCTGACGGCCCAAAGCCATCTGTTGCCGGCTGATTTCATACGCCCGGCGGTGAAGGCTAGAGCCAAAATGCGCGGTCTTAACAGGGAGCCTGCCCGGAGGAGATTTATCAATAACCGAAACATCCAGATCGCCATAGAGGGTAATCGCCAGGGTACGGGGAATAGGGGTTGCCGTCATGATCAATACGTCGGGATTAGGCCCTTTTTGCGGCAGGAGCGCTCTTTGCCCCACCCCAAACTTGTGCTGCTCATCAATTACCACCAGCCCTAAATTTTTAAACTTTACGTCTTCCTGCAAAAGAGCGTGCGTGCCGATAACCAGATCCACTTTACCGGCCGCTATGTCTTTATAAATCGCTTCTTTTTCTTTTTTGCCGGCGCTACCGACCAGCAAACAAATCTTTATTTCTTTACCTTGACACCTGACACCTGACACCTGACACCTAATTTTATCATAATGCTGCCGGCCAAGCACCTCTGTAGGCGCCATAAATGCCGCCTGATAGCCTCCTTCGATAGCGGCCAATCCGGCGATCACCGCGACTACCGTCTTACCCGAACCAACATCTCCCTGAAGCAGCCGCTGCATTGCCTGCGGCCTTGCCATATCCGCGAAAATTTCCCGGATCACTTTTTGCTGTGCTTCGGTCAACGTAAACGGTAACCCGGCAATATAATCCTTTACCAAAGCTCCGTCCGTTTTATGGACAATCCCCTGCTTTTGTTTCTTTCTCGCCTTTCTTAAGGCAATTAACATTTGGAACAAAAAGAATTCTTCAAAAGAAAGCCGCTTGTAAGCCTCTTTCTGCAGGGCGAAATCTTGCGGAAAGTGTATTTCCCTTAGCGCCTTGACAAGATTTAAGAGATTATTTTTCGATCTGATATCAAACGGCAGGAAATCGCTTATTTTCGGCAGGTAATCATCGAGGATATTATTTATGAAACGGCGGAATGCCCGCTGGCTTAAGCCCGCGGGCAGGGAATATACCGGCACGATCCTTGCGGTATTAAGGGTTTCGTCTGTGTCTTCGGAAACAATTTCAAATTCCGGGGAAGAGATCTGCAGCTTTTTGCCGTAACTTTCTACCTTGCCGTAAAGGATCAAAGTTGCCCCGACCTGAAAATAGTCTTTTAGATAAGACTGATTAAACCAGACACAGGAGATCCTGCCGGTATCATCGCCAACCTCAAGCTCCAGGATACTGAAACGCCGCCTTTTCCAGGACTGGCGCTGGCCCTTAACAAGCACCTCTGCCTTAAACGCCTGGACCGATCCTTCTTTAAGGTCTTTGATCAGGACGAGTTTGCTGCGGTCTTCATAACGCCGGGGGAAATAATATAGCAGGTCCTCAATATTATTGATGCCTACGCTGCTAAAAACCTTGGCGCGTTTGGGGCCAATGCCCTTAATATAGCGGACAGATGTATCAAGGGTTTTTTCCATAGGTAATATTATGCTAGCGGCACAAGCGGCATTTTTCTATGATCCCTGCCATCGCTTCTTTAGTCTTTACGCGGCTGGATTCTTCTCTTAGCGGCCTGATCTTACGGAACCCCTTTGTATACCAGCTGAAAAATTTCCTAAAAATTATCACCCCGTTTTTCTCACCGTAAAAATCAATGTTCATCTCAAGATGCTCAAGCATCACCTTGATTATTTCATCAGGCTGCGGCCGGTCAACCATCCTGCCGCTCTTTAAGAATTCCTTTACCTCTTTAAAGATCCACGGGTTGCCTAAAGCGCCGCGGGCAATGATCAAGCCGTCACAGCCGGTTTCTTCAAGCATTTTTTTCGCTAAAACAGGAGAAAACACGTCACCGCTGGCAATCACCGGTATGCTCAGGCTGCTCTTGACTTCTCTTATTGCCTGATAATCAACAATACCACTATAGCCTTGAGCCTTGGTCCTGCCGTGGATAAAAACCGCGCTTACCCCCGGCTTCTTCTGCTGCAAGGCCAACTAGCCGCGCGTTAAGCGAATCCTTGTCCCAGCCAGTGCGGATCTTTACTGTCACCGGGGTGTTGGTATTTTTTACAACGATCTCTAATATTTCCTTTAGCTTTTGCGGATCCTTCAGCAGGCCCGAGCCTTCGCCCCGGCGCACGACTTTTTTCGCCGGACAGGCAGCGTTAAAATCCAAAAGATCAAACTTATACCCCTTAATTGCGTCCAGGGCCTTACGGATATACTTTTCTTCGCAGCCCAAAAGCTGCACGCCCAGCGGCCGGTCTTTACTGTTTGAGGAAAGCATGCGGGCCGTGCGTTTACTCTTATGGCTGATCGAACGGCAGTTGATCATTTCCACGAACGCAAGCTCGCAGCCGAATTTACGGTTGATCATCCTAAACGAAAAATCACTCACTCCCGCCATAGGGGCAAGAATAAGATTTGATTTTAATTTTAAACTACCGATCTGCAACATAGGTGATTTTGAAACCGCTTTCAAATTTAGCAGTTTTAGCCTTGATTTTTCTCTACCATGTTCCATACTTTAGTTACAAGCGTTTACTCATCACAAGGAGGATTGGGCGATAGCGGAAGCTATTAGGCCTATCACCTACAAAGAAGCCCCGACCGGAATCGGGGCGCCTTTGTTTATAGCCATAAAATCTATTTTATTAATAATTCTCCGCCAATACTTCATAAAACGGCTGCGGATGCTTGCAGGCCGGGCACTCTTTAGGCGCCTCTGCCGATTCGATAACATAACCGCAATTAATGCAGTGCCACTTTACGACAGATGATTTCTTGAATACTTCCTTATTTACGATATTGCTGATCAGTTTTCTATATCTTGCTTCATGGAATCTCTCTACCTTAGCCACCTGCTCAAAAGAGCGGCTGACCTCCGGAAATCCTTCATCTTTGGCGGTTTTGGAAAAATTGGAATAGAGGATGGTCCATTCCATATTTTCCCCGGCAGCTGCTGCCTCAAGGTTAGACTTGGTATCCCGGATCGTGCCCGCGGGATAAGTTGCGGTAATTTCTACATCTCCGCCCTCAAGGTGCTTGAAGAAAACCTTGGCATGCTCTTTTTCATTTTCTGCGGTTTCCAGGAAGATATTCGCTATCTGCTCAAGCCCTTCTTTTCTTGCGGCAGAGGCAAAATAGGTGTAGCGGTTCCTTGCCTGCGCTTCTCCGGCAAATGCGGCAAGCAGATTTTTTTCCGTTTTTGTTCCTTTGATAGATTTAGGCATAGTCTGGTCCTTTAAAAATTTTGATCAAGATTATCTTTGTTTGGACGGGATGATCTTTCTGCTAATTATTTCTTAAGCAGGGCTAATATAAAAGAAGTATTAGCCAGCACTAAAAGACTGACGGGCTTAACCGCCAACAGTATGCGTGGATTGGCAAGCGCTGCAAATCTCAAAACGACTGCTAACCCGATGAGAAAAAAACCCAAAAACACAAAAGGCTTTGGTGACTTGAACATGGAACCTCCCTTTTTAATGAATCTATAGTTATATTATACCTCTATTGCTATAAATGGCAAGTTGGTTTTATGCCGCGTTTCTGAAAATAAAGCTGGTGATATTCTTCTGCCGGGTAGAACTTTCCTGCCGGAACGATCTCGGTAGTAACCGGCTTCTTGAAGCGCCCGGATTTCTCCAATTGTTCCTTGGACAAGCGCGCTGATTTTTCCTGTTCCGCTGAACGGTAAAAAATCATTGAGCGGTATTGGCTTCCTACGTCGGGCCCTTGCCGGTTTAAAGTTGTGGGGTCATGTATCTTCCAGAACACATCGAGCAGCTGTTCGTAGCTCGTCTTTTGAGGGTCAAATTCGACCTCAACCGCTTCGGCATGGCCGGTCTTATCCGAACAAACATCCTTATAGGTAGGATTAACAAAACTTCCGCCGGTGTATCCGGCTTTTGTGGAAACCACGCCTTTGGTGTTGCGGAACATCTCTTCAACGCCCCAGAAACAACCCGCGGCAAATGTGGCTTTTTCTAACTTGGCGCTTTTAAGCGGGACAAACACTAACGCCACGGAATTAATGCAGTAACGCTTTCCCGTAGGAGGCGGGCCGTCATCAAAGACATGGCCCAGGTGCGCGCCGCAGCGGCTACAAAGGATTTCTGTCCGATGCATACCCCAGGCCGCATCCTCAACCGTCAGGATATTTAACGCTGATACCGGCTCCCAGAAGCTGGGCCAGCCGGTGCCGGATTCAAATTTCTTCCCGGCGGAAAAAAGGTCCGTAGCGCAGCCTGCGCATTGATAAATACCGTCTTGTTTTGGGATATCGCAATGCCCGGTAACCGGCTTCTCCGTACCCTTTTGTCTCATGATACGAAACTGCTCGGTAGTTAAAACCTTCTTCCACTCCGCATCGCTCTTAACTACCTTATCCACTTCTTCGGCTTTTTGCGTGCGGGCATTAAAAATTAACACCTTCCCGGGATCTTTTGCGCCGGCCATATGTATCCCTCCCCAAAATAACACTAACGCCAAAATTATGATCTGTGATGGTTTATGCATCGCTGCAAATGCTGTTTCTTAACTATTGTCCCTCTATTATACGATCCCTCAGCCTACGGTAGGACCCTGCCTGATATTCTTGAGCTACCTGTTCTTTAAACAGGTGGGGCGGCACATAGAATGGATTATCATAGAATCTTCCATGGAGAACGGTTTTGGGGTGGGTATAAATAATGCCCTGTAGGATATCTTCAGGCACTATCTCTTCACTATACTGGCAGAGCGCGATCAGGCGATTTCTCAAAAACAATAAATTCACGTCCCGTTCGTAGTCGATCAACCTCTTTGCGCCGGGAATATTCTGCGAAACCCAATTCCCTTCACTGCTGCCCCGCAAGCCTTTGTAGCCGGCCTTAAGCGCTTCATAGTGCGCGTTGATAACTGAATCGAGCATGGCAAGAGGCGAGAAGAAATTATCCTTCAGATAAGTCTCCTCCTTAGTGGAAAAGATGAACTGGCCCCTGCGCATACAGTCTTCAGCATCCAGGCCATAGCCCTTCAGGCCGTGGCACAGCTCTTCCTTCCGGCCCTCTTCGCCGATATACAGGCATCGTTCTTCATGTTTCAGGCCGAATGCCAAGTATGGCAGCACAACTGCCAACTGCTCTCTTTTGTTCCGATAAATACTACATAGATGCGTGCCCCAGTTGAGCGACGGAACAACGTCACCAAAGATGGGATTTCTTTTTTCTGCCATGGTTTCTAATAATTATTATACTCCTCTTATTTTCTCTTTGTCAACCAATATTCCAAAACATCATATGAGACTGACTTAGCGCCACTTGATATTCGGATTATTGCGTAAAGGTACCCGGTAATAATCATACTTCGCAAAACCCAGCATCATTGCTCCATGGCAGGCAGCCCGGGAAGAAAGGCCGGTAAGCTTGCACACCTCATCCGACATATTGACAGCCATACTAACGTATCCTGCCCAGCAGGCGCCAAGCCCGAAAGACAAGGCTGCTAGCTCAAAATAAGTAAGCGCGATCGTGCATGCCTGAGGGCCCATGGGATCATCTTTGACTGAATAGGCAAGAATGACGTGCGGCGCCTCGCGGCAGATACGATCACTACCTCCATCCCAGGTTTTTACGATATTATCAAAGTGTAGAGAAGCGGCAAGCGCAGAATTATCTTTTATCATTGCGCGCATCCAGTTTACTACACCCTCTGAAAGAAGACGGATATTCTCTTTGCCGCTTATTACCTCCCATGATACCGGCTGCCGGTTTATCCCCGAAGGCGCATACCGCGCGATATCGATCAGTTTCTCGATAACCGGCAGGTCAACTGCCTGGTCCTTATAATTCCTGATCGAGCGGCGGCCCTTCATTAAAAGCTCGATTTTTTCCGGAGAAAGTTTCCAGCCTTCTTTTAAGGCCAGGCAATCCTGCGGCTCCATGGCCTTAAGGCAAAGCGCTGCCGGAGCGCATACTGCCATACAATGCCCGCAGTTAATACACAAATCCTCTGCCCCTTCCAGCGGATAGGGAATGCGGTTTTTTTCGTCCATCCCGATGATCTGCACAGGGCAGACCATGGCGCATTTACCGTCACCCTTGCATTTATTTTTATCGATCGTAAATAAGCTCAACTTATTCCTCCTTATCGGATTTTATTTGATCGTGAAGGTTATGTCTTTTAAAAAAGGATAAAATTCCGCGTCTTCCCTCTGCGCGTGGTTAGTTAATTCCTGCGTGATCTCGGTGCAGAAAGCAGTTAATTTGTCCTTTTCTCTCTGCTGCACATCGGGCTTACCCGCTAAGGCCGCATTGGCTTCGTTTAACTTGGCTAATTTTTCCATGATTTTTCCATGCTCTTGTATCAGCTCGGCAGCGACCCTGGCAAGACGCAGCTCGTCCCTGACGAAAGCAACCGGGAATATCTCGTTCTCTTCAAACTCAAAATGCGGCACAATCGTATCTTTGAATAATTGATCCAGGCTCTTGACGTATTCAAGCACATTATAAAAATTAACGCTCTGCAGTATCTTCTGATACATATTCGGCAGCTCATAAATTTTATTATGGACCTGGGAAACAGTGATCAAGGGATCCATTTTATCTCCTCCTTAAAATATCAATGCCTAAAATGCACAAAGATCCTGCCGAAGTTTTTATCGTCTTTTTCAAGGCGATGGTATAAATTCTTTATTGACGGCTGCTCCAGGAACCTCAATACGCGCTTCTTTAACTGGCCGCTGCCTTTGCCGGGGATGATCTCTACCAGGGAAATTTTCTTACTCACCGCTTCTTCAATTACGCGGTTTAATTCCGCCTCGATCGCCCGGCCATTGCTAAAAATATCATGCAGGTCTAATTTGATCTTCGCCATCAATAAATCCCCTTACCTCATCTTACCCAAGATACTTTTTGCGCTCTGGCTCCGGAAAACGTTCGATCGCATATCTCAGCATGGTGCGCGGCATTTTTAAACGATACTTATCCAGGAAATAAACTAATTTTGATTTATCGCGTTTGCCGACTTCCCGAAGCATCCATCCGGATGCCTTATGTATTAAATCCTCTTTATCTCTAAGCAGCATCCGGCCGATAGAAAGCGCATCGCTAAATTCACGCTGTCTTATAAAATAAAACGTCGCCAGGATCGCGATCCTGCGCTCCCATAATGATCGCGAACGCGCCAGGCTATAAAGCAGCTTTCTGCTCTTATCTTCCAGGAATGCGCCGACAATATGGTGCGCTGTCAAATCTACCAAATCCCAGTTATTAATATATCTGGTATGCGCCAGGTATGACAAATAGATCTTTTTACGTTCTAGCTGATCAGCTTTAGCGAATTTCAAGACAAGGATTAAAAGAGCAAGCAGCCTTTCTTCATGTATGGCTGACTTAAGCAGGCTAAGCGTGTCCTTAATGCTCAAACCCTGATATCTGCCGGCAACCTTGCGTATATAAGGCACCTGAACTCCGATAAATATATCCCCTTCTGCGTATTCACCCGGCCCGGTCTTAAAGTATCGTTGCAGAAGGCTTGCCTTATCTTTTCTCGCGTATTTGCGTAATTCCCGCTTCAGGTTAGTTAAAGACATTTGCGGTTGCATTCTTTTTATCTTATTACGAGCAGCACAAAAGCCAACAAAACTAATAACAACAGAGAAACGATCGCTATCTTTTTCGGTGAGTACTTCATCGAGCTGATAAAGCCGCAGCTTCTCTGCAGGCTCTTCCCGCAGTAAAGGCAAAGCAGCGCCTCATCGTCATAGATCGGCTTCTTGCAGTGCGGGCAAATATATTCTCCCATGTATTAAATGTCTATACTAGTTGCGTATTAGGTTTTTGCAGACTCGCATAGATAGCGGGCAATAGGAGACAGCTTTCCGCTTTCATAAGGGAATTCCTTACAGTGGTTGGGTTTAAGGCCATAATCGATCTTGTGGATAGAACAGAGCCCTCCACGCGTAAGAAAAGAGCACTGCTCGTCTTCAACGCTGGTGCCGACCCTGTATCCGGAAGGGTAATCATCGTCTTTCTCCAGATGGAAGAAATCCCCTCCTTTTATACCCAGCTTCAGTATCTTCTTTGCCTCATCCAAATCCACCCAGGTTCCCATACGGCAACACTTGGCCTGGACCACGCATTTACCGCAATCAATCTTCTTCTTTTTCTTTATATGTTTAGCCATGTCAGCTATTATATCTCTACTCAGCAAAAAGCCAAGCCTTTTTAGTATGCCCCCGGGCGAGGTGACAATGATTTTATGTAAACCGTGCTCTGTTTGATATTATTTGTCTCATCGGCTTCCTGCACCGCATTAAATTTATCTATTTCGGCAGTCACCGAATACTTACCCCCTGCCCAACTTATTGGTGAAGCAGGCTTCCATTGAAGGTTTATTTCTTCCCCGCTTTTTAATGCCGGTACCTGAATAGTCCCATTTATCAGCTGGGAAAGTTTTTCGCATTCACTGCCTCCATTGCAAGTTAGAGCCGAACAGCTTAAAGAAAGAAGACATCCTGCGGCATCGCCCTTGCCCTGGTTTTTAACGCTGATCATAACCGAATTAACCACTCCTCCTTCTTTAGCCAAAGGCGCGAATGTAACTGAATCAACTATCAGATCCGGCAGAAGAACAGTTCCTTCAGCCATGGCCAGCCCAAAACAAATAAAAATACTCACCACACAACTTACCGCTATCTTAAAACTTCTCATCTCTGCTCACTCCATTTCTCAAACATCGCTCGCCTCCTCTATTTAAAATTGTAGTGTTTCTTTACCGGTTTATGCACATTCCAGGTGCAGGAAAGGCCCTTGGGAAAAGTAACAAAATCACCCTTGCCAAAGCTTACGCTTTTGCCGTCTTTGGTTTCTACCGTGACCTGGCCCTCCAAAAGTAAACACTCTTCTACCGAATCATAGCTCCAGTCAAAGCGCGATACCTCTTTTGTCCAAATCGACCAATTAAACACACCCATCTCTTTTAATTCCTCATCGCTTAATTTCTGTACTTTTATCTCCATAACCGCCTCCACCTGCCATATTTCTATTTTTTAATCTTGCACGTTGAGATACCCAAGACTTTATATAATCCGCACCAGCCTACGGCAGCGGAAAAAAGGAAACCTAACGCGACAATCCCGGTAAACCAGCACTGCCAATACAGCGCCAAACCACCCAGCGCCAGTCCCAGCACCAGCCGAATAACTCTATCTACTTTGCCTACATTCTGTTTCATTGGGCCTTCACCTCCGTTACCGTAACATTGATTATTCCGGTTTTAATGTCAGCGAGCTCTAAAAAAGCTTTACGGCTTAAATCAATGATCCTGCCCTGCCTGAATAATCTTTTCCTTGGGCCAAAGTTGTTATGCCTGACCACGACGCATTTTCCGTTATCCGCAGAGCAAACCTTATAATATTTACCGTAATCATTTTTACGCAAAGCGCAAGTCAAAGAATCATTATCTAAATGCTCACCTGTCGAGGTAATCGATGCGGCATACCAGCTAGCCTTACCTACAGTGGGATATGGCCCCACAACCGCGTTCCCTGCGTCCCAATTAAGGACTACCTGAATAATAAGATAGACCAGAATAATAAAAACAAGATATCTTTTCAATAAAAGTTTGATCGTATTTATTATTTCCTCGCTCAAAAGAGGCGCCTCACCTAAAGGAGCGAGGATTGGGCATGGATTCGTAGTTCACACCCGCGATGGGTTCATTTTGGATAGTTTGCTGCAGGACGGATAGGACGTCTTGGCACTGAAACAACACCTTACGCTTCTGCCCCAGAGACATGGCCAGGGATCGAACATTCGTGTTCTCGCGAGAGAAAACGATGATACGTCCCCTGACCTCGCTGAACCGTGCGTAGTCCGAAATCGCCGCTTTAAGATCGGGATCGCCGTAAAGTTTCTGGAGCGAAGCCAAGCCATCCAGATCCTTACGGACCTGCTGATCCTCCTTGGCCATCACTGTTTCCAACTCGTCCATTTTCTTGTCGCTTTCTTCCGCTATATGCGGTGCAAGTAGAGTCTGTATGCGCAACGCTGCGGTCTGGGCGCCGAAAGCAAGCAGCGCCACGTTTCCAGCCTCCGGGGAGCCAGCGCTCTTCGCCACAAGCCTAGAGAGGACGGTGTCCATTTCTTTGAGCGCGTCAGCGGCCGGGCCAAAGGCCAAACTGTAAGCTTTGATGTTGGTGTTCTTGACTGCCAGACCCAGTAGGTCGTTGTCGATGTGTTGGAGGTCAGTAAAAACCTTGGAGAATTTGGCAAGAAGGTCTTTTTCACCCTGGGTTCCGCCCGCCGCCAGGAGTTGCCCAAGTTCCT
>CAIRWO010000215.1 GCA_903882345.1 Candidatus Omnitrophota bacterium
GTGCCGCATTAACGCCGAAGATTTTGAAAAGAATTTTATGCCTTGCCCCGGCAAGATAGAATCGCTCAACCTCCCCGGAGGCCCGGGGGTGCGCGTTGATACCCATATTTACCCCGGTTATGAGATCTCTCCTTATTACGATTCCCTGGTAGCAAAATTGATCACTTACGGCAGAAACCGCAACGAAGCGATCAGGATCATGCACCGGGCGCTAAACGAATTCTTTGTGGCACCGATTAAAACTACGGTGCCCTTTCATTTGCGACTGTTAGAAAATCCCCTGTTTATAAAAGGAGATGTCTCTACGCATTTTGTGCAAAATATGATGAAAGAAATAAAGCCGGAGGAATAATGGACAAAGAAGAATCCCGCACGGACCTGGGCCTGGTGAGGATCCATAAAAACGTCATCGCCTCCATTGCCACCGTAGCCTCTACGGAAGTTGAAGGCGTAAAGCGCATAGGGGCAAGTTTAAAAAGCGGCGTGCTGGAAATGATCGGGAAAAAAAATTATTCCGCTATCGGCGTGGAATTCGACAAAAACGGGGAAGTGAAAGTTGAAATACCGCTGATCATCAAATACGGCTACAATATCCCCGATGTCGCAGACAGAGTGCAGGAAAACATACGTACTGCCCTGGAAAAAATGACCAATCTTACCATTAAAGACATAAATATAAATATACAAGCTATTGAAAGGGGGTAATTGATGAGATTCCTTAAGGCTTTAGGCATATATTTTTATTCCATCATTCTTATCTTGATCGGGCTCATGCTGATCGCTGTGGCAGTTATTTTCTCACTCAAAAAAAATCCTATTCAGCCGCAAGACATAAATAACCTGATCTATTACCTGCAGAACAGCTCATCTACGCGGGTAGTCCTGGCGTTGTCGGGTTTTCTTTTGATCCTCCTCAGCTCCTGGTTTGCCGAATTGATCCTTGGCCGCTTCCAAAGAGAAAAGACGATTGCCTTCCCCACGGCTTCAGGTGAAGTTACCATCGCGCTCAGCGCCGTAGAAGACCTGATCAAAAGGCTGGCAGGTGAAATTCCCGGCATAAGGGAACTAAGGCCGGATGTGGTCGCCTCTAAAAAGGGCATCATCGTTGACTTGCGGGTGATATTAAAGTCAGAGGTAAATATCCCTGAACTTACGGAGCGGCTGCAGGAAATAACCCGTTCAAGGATCCAGGAAGTTTTGGGCATAGAAGAACAGATCATCATCAAGATCCACGTTTTGAAAATTATTTCACAGGAAGAAAAAGAGAGAAAAAAGAAGGATCTGGAAAAAGGGCCGGAGCCGACAATACCGTTTGGCGGTTACGGAAGGGTATAGCGCTTACTACACATACACCCGAACTTATAAGGCACCCCAACATAAAGGATTGTTGGGTGTCCCGCCTACTGCGGGAATGGTTCGGTGTGCGCTTGCTGCGCAAGGAGGCAATAGAACATGGCAAGGATCGGCATACTTACAGGCGGTGGAGATTGTCCGGGATTAAACCCGGTGATCAGGGCAGCGGTCAAAAAGGGATCGCTTGAAGGTTATGAGTTTACGGGGATTAAGAATGGCTGGAAAGGCCTGATCGAAAACGATACTATGCCCTTGGGCCTTGGCGCTATTTCAGGCATATTACCTAAAGGCGGCACGATATTGGGCACCAGCCGGACAAACCCCTATAAAAAGGAAGGCGATCTCCAGAAGGTCAAGGATAATTTTAAAAAAATGGCGCTGGACGCATTGATTGCCGTCGGCGGAGAAGATACGCTGGGTGTCGCGGCTAAACTCATAAAAGACGGAATTACCAATATCGTCGGTGTCCCGAAAACCATCGATAACGACCTTTCCTGCACTGATTATACTTTTGGTTTTGATACGGCAATAAACACGGCGATGGAATGCCTCGACCGTCTGCATACGACCGCGGAAAGCCATCACCGCATCATTGTTGCCGAACTTATGGGCAGGCATGCCGGCTGGATCGCTGTGGAGGCCGGTATTGCCGGAGGCGCTGACGTGATCCTCATCCCGGAAGTAGCCATTGATATGGATGAAGTTTGCAATACGATCAAGAAACGGCACGCGAGAGGAAAAACATTCAGTATTGTCGTGGTCGCGGAAGGCGCGCAGTTCAAGGATAAGAGCCTGGTTACCCAGGAAGAAAAACTAGACTCCTTCGGCCATGTGCGTTTAGGCGGAATAGGCGAGATCCTTGGCCAGGAAATTGAAAAGCGCACCGGTTTTGAAACAAGGGTCAGTGTCCTTGGACATATTCAACGCGGCGGTTCGCCTACGGCATTTGACCGGGTCTTAGGCACAAGGTTCGGGGTAAAAGCCGTAGAGCTGATTAAGAACAAAAAATTCGGACAGATGGTCGCTTTGTCCGGGAATAAAATCATCGACGTCTCGCTGCAAGAAGCAGTGAAATCCTTAAAAACCGTAGACAGCGACCTCTATGATATCGCAAAGGTATTCTTTGGATAGGGGGTAGACAAATGAGAAACCGGATCGAAGAAATTTTGCTGGAAAGCATACAGGTAAAAGAAGAGCTTCTTCGTTCAAACATAAGCCAGATTAAAGACATCGCCGATCTGATGATCGAGTCCCTCAAAAAAAACGGAAAGGTTATTCTTTTCGGTAACGGCGGCTCGGCAGCCGACAGCCAGCATATCGCGGCGGAATTTGTCGGCAGGTTCAAAAAAGACAGGTCTGCCCTGGCAGCAATCGCCCTGACGACAAACACCTCGATCATTACCTCCCTGGCAAACGATTACGGCTATGAAGTGGTATTTGCCAAACAGATCGAAGCGCTTGGACAGAAAAATGATATTGCCGTAGGGATCTCAACCAGCGGTAAAGCAAAGAACGTTGCCTTGGGTATAAAACAAGCAAAAAAAAATGGGTATCAGGACTGTAGCCCTTGTCGGCGGCGACGGCGGAGAGCTGGCAAAATTGGCCGATACATCACTGGTCGTCCCGTCCTCCGTAACCGCAAGGGTCCAAGAAGCACATATTACTATAGGACACATTATATGCGAACTCGTAGAGCAAACCCTTTGTCAGGAACAAAAATAACCGGCCTGGAAAGATTACGCAAGAAAATCCCGCAGCTTAAGGCAGCAGGGAAAAAGATCGTATTTACTAACGGCTGTTTCGACCTCCTGCATTATGGCCACGTCCAGTACCTGGAAAACGCAAAAAAAGCCGGAGATATCCTTATTGTCGGCGTAAACAGCGACACTTCGGTAAGCGCGATAAAAGGCAAACACCGGCCGATCGTCAATGAAAAGGATAGGATGAGGGTCGTGGCGGGATTGGAAAGCGTAAATTATGTTGTTTTGTTCAAGGAAAATACTCCTCTAAAAATAATTATGGCAATCAGGCCCGATGTCCTGGTTAAAGGCGCTGACTGGAGCAAAGATAAGATTGTCGGCGCTGATTTCGTTACCGGCTATGGCGGCAGAGTCGCCGTAATAAAATTGGCAAAGGGCCGTTCAACGAGCAAACTCATAAAAAAAATTGTCAGAACAAATCCCTAAAGTAAAACTTGGGATAAACAGGGTAATTGACGCCAATATCAATCGCGCAAAAGAAGGCCTGCGTGTATGTGAGGAAATTACAAGGTTTATCCTAGAAAACCGCAGTTTAACCGCTGCCTTAAAAAGGCTCAGGCATAGGCTCGATTGCTTAGCAGGAATACTTAAAACCCCCACAAAACTTCTTGAAGGAAGGAATGCCGCAAAAGACACCGGCAGGACCATCTACGCAAACGAACTAAAAAGAAACGGCCTGCGTGATCTGTTTTTTGCGAATATGCAGCGGGTGAAAGAATCACTAAGGGTCCTGGAAGAATTTTCCAAGCTTAACAACATTAAAACCGCGCTCTCGTTTAAAGAGATCAGATACGAAGTTTATGAACTGGAAAAAAAGATTGCCCAAAAAATCCCGTGAAAAACCTCAAAATGACCCAGTTAGAATACGCAAAAAATAATATTATCTCCGGCCTGATGAAGAAAACCTCTGCGCTGGAAGGGGTCTCAGCAAAACTGGTGATGGAAAAGATCAGAGACGGTAAAGTAGTTATCCCCGCGAATAAAACCCGTAAAATAAAAAATCCCTGCGCTATCGGCGAAGCCTTAAGGACAAAAATAAACGCCAACATCGGCACCTCCACGGAAAAATCCGCGATCTCTTTAGAATTAAAAAAATTGGCAACCGCCGTAAAATACGGAGCCGACACGGTTATGGACCTTAGTGTAGGAAAAGATATCCGGCGGACAAGAAAGGCGATCCTCGAAGCATCACCTGTGCCTCTGGGCACTGTCCCGATTTATGAAATTGCCGTAAACGCCCAGATCAATAACGGCGATTTCGTAAAATTTGATGCCGACGATATGCTGGAGGTTATAAAATCACAGGCCGAGGACGGCGTAGATTTCTTTACTATCCACGCGGGTGTAACAAAAAAAAGCCTTGCCGCGCTAAAAAAATGCGGCCGCCTGTTAAGTATAGTTTCCCGGGGAGGGGCAATGATCGCCGCCTGGATGAAACGCCATAATAAAGAAAATCCCTTTTACGAACACTTTGATCAAATCCTGGATATTGCTTATGAATACGATATAACCTTGAGCCTGGGAGACGGGCTGCGGCCGGGCTCCATACTAGACGCTACGGATAACGCGCAGGTAAGCGAATTAAAGATCCTTGGGGCTCTCGCTCAACGGGCAAAAAAAAGGAACGTGCAGGTAATTATCGAAGGGCCGGGGCATGTCCCCTTAAACCAGATCGAAAAGAACGTCAGGCTGCAAAAAAAGATCTGCCGAGGCGCGCCGTTTTATGTGCTTGGGCCCCTGGTTACGGACGTCGGAGCAGGCTATGATCATATAACCGGAGCGATCGGCGGAGCAATCGCGGCAAGCGCCGGAGCCGACTTCCTGTGTTATGTGACCCCTGCCGAGCACCTTAGGCATCCTTCAATAGAAGACGTAAGAGAAGGGGTTATCGCTTCAAAGATCGCCGCCCACGCGGCAGATATCGTCAAAGGCACAGCTAATGCGCTGTTATGGGACAGACGGATGTCTATTGCGCGTAAAAGCCGCAACTGGAAACAACAGATCCAATTGTCCGTTGATCCGGATAAGGCAAGGGCATACAGGTTATCGTCCAAACCGCATGCATCCGACGTATGCACAATGTGCGGAAATTACTGTTCGATTAAATTAATGGAGCAATGCCTGCGGGAGTAGTTCAGTGGTAGAACACCAGCTTCCCAAGCTGGACATGGGGGTTCGATTCCCCTCTCCCGCTCTTTTGGAAATGAAAAAGTTACTTATATTTTTGCCTTTTGCCTTTTTGGTTTTTGCTTTTTCCGGCTGCGCCACCGCGCCTCTCGAGCCTTTGCCTCAAATTTCACAGCCGGCACCGGGAATTTATCACCGGGTAAAAAAAGGAGAGACGCTGTGGAGTATATCGAAGATTTATAATATAGGCATCGAAGAGCTGATGAAAATTAACCGCATACCAGATACTTCACGCATAGAAACAGGACAGGCAATACTCATTCCCCGGCAGCAAAACCTAAAACCGCCTGAGCCGGCTTTAAACGGAGAGAATTTTTGCTGGCCGCTTAAAGGAAGGGTGATCGCCGGCTACGGACAAATGACGGATAACATCATCAACAAAGGCATTAATATCGCGGCAGGGGAAAACGCGAATGTCGTCGCCGCCCGCTCCGGCAGGGTCGTATTTATGAGCCCGGCCTTCGGTAATTTCGGCAAGTCAATTATTATTGACCACGGTGACGGTTATTCCACTTTATATACAAGAAATTCGCAGGTATTTATAAAAACCGGCGATGCGGTAACCAAGGGTATGACCATCGCCAAAGTCGGCAGCGCAGGCAGGAATAAAACTAAATACCTGCATTTTGAAATAAGAAAAGGCTACCTGCCGCAAAACCCTAATTTTTATCTTCCCTAAAATACGATGAACGAAATATACCTGGAGAGAAAGACATATTCTGAGGCCATCGAAAAGAGGATCCGCGCGTTAAAGGACGGTTACAGGCAGAATATTGCCGTTATCGGAGATGAGCTCGTCGGAAAAACAACGATAATTTTCGACATCCTCAGGAAGTTTTGTGATAACCACCTGATCTTGACCTACCTGGAAGTCCGCCCCGAGACACTGGAGATATTTTCCCGCAGATTCATCGCGGTCCTGCTTTATAATTTTCTCGCTAACAGCGGCATCCCCCTCAAAGAAGACATCGATTTCCTCCTGGGTAAATCTGAAAAATATATTCCCGAGACGACAAAAAAGATCAAATCTATCCTGGCAGCGCTGCAAAAAAGGAAAAAAAATAATATATTTACCGAACTATTATCGTTAAGTGAATCTATTTACCAGGAAACGGGTAAATCCTGCGTGATCATTTTCGATGAATTTCACAATTTTCAGGATATCGGGGTTAAAAATTTCTACAGCGACTGGTCAAAACTCCTGATCCTGCAGAAAAATACCATGTATATACTCGTCAGTTCCCTGAAGTTTAAGGCAAAACAGATCCTCTCAAAGGACCTTGCGCTGCTGTTCGGGAATTTCGAGATCCTCACCGTAGAACCGCTGGATACCCGCGAAAGCGAACGCTATATCGAACTTAAAACCGGAGGCCTGATAATAGAAGAAGGGCTGAAAAATTTTATTGTGCACTTTGCCAACGGATATCCTTTCTACCTGAAGATAATGACCGAAGCTATGCTAAAAGCCGATGCGGGTAATTTGACGGAAGTGATCGAAAACATCATTTTCGACCATTCCGGAATCTTAAATCAGAGGTTTTCAAACTACCTAAAACGGTTCTTTGATTCCGGACGCAGCCGCGACTATATTTCCATACTCTATTTAATTTCCAGCGGCCATAATAAAATCAAAGAAATCGCGCTGCTTATGCGCCGGCCGAAGAAAGAACTCGACCCGAGGATCAACTATTTGCTTGAGATCGATGCCATAACCAGAAGCGGAGATTTCTTAAAGATCAATGACCGGGTATTCGCCTTCTGGCTGAAATTCGTCTATCAGGAAAAACTTAATTCGCTGACATTCGACGCAAAAAATCAAAAAGACCAGTTCAGGAACCATATCGAAGGCGTACTCGAAGAATTCCTGAAATGCGCGCAAAAACCGATAGTAGAGAGGATAGAGGAACTGCTGCGTTCGTTTGATGACGATATGATGCAGTTGGAAAAAAAGAAACTGCGCCTTACGCATTTCCGGGAGATCAAACCCCTGGAGTTCAATAAGGGCAACCTCAAACTTGGCCTTATCGGCCGCGCTACCGACAGCCTCTGGATAATCGGCTTTAAACTCGACAGCGTAAGCGAAGAAGACGTTGCCCAGTTTTCCGGCGAATGCAAAAAATTCCGGCATAAACCGCAAAAAAAGATCATTATCACGCTCAACGATATAGACGCGAACGCAAAACTGCGCGCGTTAGAAGATAAAATATGGATCTGGGACGTAAATAGCCTCAACGAAATTATGGACCTCTTCTCCAAACCGCGGGTCATAGTATGACAAGGATAGGCGTAATTTCCGACACGCATATACGCGATAATGACGCCGAAGTTCCGGTAAAAGTGCTGGAGGCGTTTAAAGAAGTGGATATGGTCATCCATGTAGGAGACCTCCTTGACTTAAGCGTGCTGGATAAATTAAGACAGGTATGCAAAGACGTCAGGGCGGTAGCCGGGAATATGGATAGCGCGGAGACAAAGAAAATACTGTCGAAAAAAGAGCTCATAAGAATCGGTAAATACACAATCGGCGTTGCCCATGGTTACGGGCACCCAGCGGGGCTGGTCGAGATTATGGAAAAAATGTTCAAAGACGATAACGTAGACGTGA
>CAIRWO010000216.1 GCA_903882345.1 Candidatus Omnitrophota bacterium
GGCCCTTACGGACCTACACGCCTTCCAAGCGTGCTGATTCAACCGCTCTCACACCTCTCCGTGAGGCACTATATTACATTATTATCGACGGGAAATCAATAGGGACCGCTCTTCTTCAGTATGTCGATGATATTCTCCGACAGGAGGAATCTCTTTATCTTCTGCTTCCTGCTCAACGGCGTGGCCGCCGGGAAGATCTTGCAGTTAAGTTCCTGCGCGATGGATTCTTTTTTAATCAGGAAATCCGCCTTGTCCATGCTTCTTGCGGCCTCGAAAGTGCCCAGGATCTCCGTCTTGACGGCGGCTTCGTCCACCTGGACGCCGGCCGGGGTCTTTTTTTTGACCTCATTTACTATCTTTTCCGCCGCTTTATCTTTCATCCTGGAATATTTGGCATCCGGCGCGGCTTCGATCTTCTCCAGCGTCTTAAGCAGCGGGGTGTTATCCTCGGCCTGGCCGATCCTTCCCTGGGATATTATCGGGATGATGCACGGCTTATAACCATCAAGGGCCAGGAGCTGGAATTTCTCCAGTTTCGCCTCCACTCCATCCGCTATACCGTCTATCTTTACCTGGGTCCCTCTTGTTATGCTTTCTACTTTATCTTTTACCTCCGTAAATTTCTTCGCGTCATCTTTTTCTACCGTCACCCTGCCTGACGCGACCGTGGTCTTGATCGCGCCGTATGCCTTCAGCGTGTCCGCTTTATATGCCGCGACCTCGTCGGACTCGGCCTTGCGGAGATCTTTTACTTCTAGGGCCCGCGATACGATAAAATCCCTCTGTTCCTTGGTGAGGTCCAGGCCATTCAGGAGGTTGATGGTCTGAATATCCGTTTTCATGCTGCTGATCTCCGTGCTCTCCTCCTCCGCATAGGCCCGCAAAGGACCTATTGCCGCTAAAATAAGTATTACAGCAAATAAATACTTTACCTTTTTATCCATTATTCCGCCACCTTAGAAAATGTTTCCGAGTGCGTCATATTATCGCCGAAGGTGATCTTTGACCCCACCGCCTTAAGGGACTGGAAACCGTCCAAAATGGGATAGACCAGATTATCCAGGTAGAGCTTTACCACCGGGAGGTCCATCTTTTTTGCGGTTCCGCGGCTGGCCATTGCCTTCACCTGTTCAAGGTCCTTCTTCTCCTTATCGAGCATATTCTGTTTCAATATGATATCGTCTTTCATCTTATCCGCTTCGGCTTGCTTCGCGGTGGTATCCGCCGCTTGCGCCTTAAGGCCTTCTATCTCCTTTTCAAGCAACGAGAGGGCTGTTTTGGACTCTTCCAGGGACGTCCCATCCTTGGCTATGCCGGCCGCAAGGGCGTCAGACCTGGTCTTCGCCATCTCCTTGTATTTCTCGGCTTGTTTCTCCACGATCCCCATCCACCCGTAGAGCCATTCGCATACGCTCTTGGCCCTTTGCATCAGGACATCGGCCTTAAGGAAATATACGGCGTTGGACTCTCCTGTAAGGCCGTGATTGACGGCCTTGAAATCCTCATTATCCAGGAGGGACTTCGCGGCGCCTTTAGAAGAGTCTATCGACTGCTTTATAGATTTGCGCCCTAACGATACAAGCAGGTAATCCCCCACATAGCAGTATGAAGGCTGAAGGTTAGCGCCGAACGGTAAAGCGATATATTTAAGATCGACGCCTTTATATGCTTCCGATTGGAAGGATACTTCTCCGCCTTTCAGGAGGGAGTCGAGGGCCTTGTCGATGGTCGCCTTGTCCTTCACTTTGAAACAAGCGACAAGCTCCGGCATGGGGAACAGGCCTTCCACGTTGATGTCCGTAAGGATAAAAGCGACTTCATCGCCCAGCGCCGGGACCAGCTCATTATCGATGCTCATCCCGGTCTTACTTTCCAATCCGGAGATAAGGCCTTTTATAATGGCTGAGCTATCGACCTGGCCGGCTTTTCCGGCTTGGCCGACCTGAATGGTCGGATGTTCCATTTCGGACCTGAGGTATTCCCAATACGACTTAAAGTCGAAAGTCCCCCATTGATAACTGATGACGTTTTCCGGCGCGAACTTGATGGTCTCGTTCTTCCGGGGCGCAAAAGAATACAATTTCGCATAAAGCGGGATCATCTTCGTTTTATCGTAGAAGAATACCGTCTTTAATTCATTTGTCTTGGCAAAAGAAGCGTAACCCGCGGTCTTGAAGCCCGAGTACAAGCCGAGCATCTTATCGAGCGTCTTGCCCATCTGCGGATTTGCCGCAACCGGCTGCCTGAGAGCGGAGACAAAAGATCCGAAATTGATATAGGCGGCTACGCTTTCGTTCTTCGGGAACTTCGACATCGTAGCGGCGTAGTCTTTATCCTGCGAGAGAGAAGGCTTATCTTTATTGATGACATCGATGCAGGAAGAAGCCGCCTTCTTACCCATGCCGACCACCAACAGGTCCTTTATCTTGGTATAGGCAAGGTCGGTATTGTTGCCGAGATTGATGACCGTGATCTTCCTGCCCTTATAGGTCTCCTCGGATACGTCCGCCTTCTTACCGGCTTTGTTTATGAGTTTTGATACGAATTCGATAAAATTGGCCTCAGGCCTGACCCTCGTAACCAGGATGATATTCGACGCGGCTTCCCGTATCGCTTCGGGGGTTATCTCCTTAATATTGCCCGGATATACCGCGAACGCTATCTCCTTCCCGAATAATTCCTTCATCACCGAGCCGCCGAAGGCGCTTGAGAACCATTTCTTCGCGTCCTGGTATCCCTCCATATCCTTCTTGGTCGCGCCGCTTTTTTCCATCAACATCTCTATGTCGATGTTTTTGATGTTCTTCCAAAGCCGCGTGGCCTTGAAATCATTTATCTGCTTCTCTACGTCCGAGACCCGGATATACGCTACTGCTCCTCCCGGAAGGACCTTATCTACGGGAAGCTTGGCTGTCATTGATTGGTAAATTATCCCGGCCGCTAAAACCAGAACTAAAGCACTGACAATAACCACTGGCCTTTTCATCTTATCCCCTTTTTTAACCGCAACGCGGCGTTAACGAGAATGATAAGCGCGGACAAATAAAACCTTCTTCTTATTCGTTGAAATACCTGCTTTTGAAGTAAAGCGAAACATTCACCAAACTTATAAGCACAGGCACCTCTACCAAGGGCCCAATAACAGCCGCAAACGCAGCTCCCGAATTAATGCCAAAAACAGCGATCGCCACCGCGATCGCCAGCTCAAAATTGTTGCTGGCCGCGGTAAATGACAAAGTCGCGGTTTTCGCGTATCCTGCCTTGATCCTCCTGCCCATGTAGAAAGAAACTAAAAACATCATCACAAAATAGATCAAGAGCGGCGCGGCGATCCGCAGGACATCCATGGGAATTTTAACGATATATTCGCCCTTAAGCGAAAACATGACGATAATGGTAAACAGCAAGGATACCAGGGTGATGGGGCTGATCTTAGGTATGAATTTCTCTTCATACCATTTCTTGCTTTTTAATTTCAGTAATGTAATTCTCGTAATAATGCCTGCCAAAAACGGAATACCAAGATAAATAAAGACGCTGTTCGCGATCTGGACAATGCTGATGTTGACTTGAGCACCTTTTAGCCCGAAATACGGAGGCAGCACCGTAATAAAAAACCACGCGTAGGCCGAAAAAAATATGACCTGGAATAATGAATTAAAGGCCACGAGGCCCGCGCAATATTCGGTATCGCCTTTGGCCAACTCGTTCCAAACGATGACCATCGCGATACACCTGGCAAGCCCGATCATGATCAGCCCGACCATATATTCCGGGTAATTCCTTAAAAATAACACGGCCAGGAGAAACATGAAAACGGGGCCGATGATCCAGTTTTGAACGAGCGACAGGACCAGCACTTTGACGTTCCTGAAAACCCCTCCCATCTCTTCGTATTTAACCTTTGCCAGGGGCGGATACATCATAAGGATCAACCCGACAGCGATCGGTATATTGGTAGTCCCTACCTGGAATTTATTCCAAAAACCGACGATCTGGGGATGAAGATACCCTGAGGCGACACCGATCGCCATGGCCATAAATATCCACAGGGTTAAAAACCTGTCCAGAAATGACAACCTTTTTGTAATGCTCTCCGGCATCAGCGTCTTCCTTATTTGGAACGGTTTTGGCGCAAAAGTACTATGGATTTATTGGATTATTATAACTCTATGAAATATAAGAAGTAAAGAAGGAAGAAAAACTGGCTGCTATTATTTAAACTGCTCTTTTATTTTTGGTCAGGTAAAAGCTGCTTGCTCATTTCTTCGGATGGTTCTGTTATATCAAAATACAAAGTAACTGTCTTTTTTGACGGCAATAGTTCAACGATCATCTCATCATAAATCCCGCCTTCTTTGTTTATTAAAATCTGCCTTACAAGACCCCAATCTTTACCTTTAATCCCAAACTTTGTTTCTAAGTATCGGTATTCTTGGTCTATGCTTTTCTGGTAATCGCCTATATACTTTATAATTACAGCTTCCCCAAAACTGCTGCCATCTCTGCTCGCAGGAACAGCTTGATCATCTTTCCGGCTTTGCGGTTCTGCGGCAAAGAGCATAACTGGAGCCAACAAAAGTATAATGCAAATTATAACTTGCCTTGATTTCATATGGCGTCTCCTTTTCTATATTCTATTGGCCGGGGGAAAACCTCTCTTATTTACCTAGTTTCAAGCTTGCAACGATCGTTACGATGAACGATATGAGACAAATAAGCAGTACCGCCATTGCAGCCATCATGAACCAATGGGGGACAAACCCCGCAGTTTGAGGCTTATCGGTCCCGGCCAGCTTATCATAAACCTGTTTGAACACCTTTGAGCGCTGCGAGATAAGGTTTATGACCACTAGCGCCATGGGTATAAAGAAAAACATCCCGAAGGCCAAGAATAACCAATACCCCTGGACGTCGCGGCCCGAATGTGAAATACCTGCGGCGTAGAAACATACTGCGGCCAGCATGCCCAAAACAACCATTCCTATAAGTTTGCCTATCATATTATTTTCCTCTATTTTTCTGAAACCTTATAGAGCTTATTGAGTAAGATTTGAAAGCAAGATCTTGACGGCTTTTTTTACCGCTTGCTCTTCTTCTTTTTCTGCCGCTTTCCAGCTCGCGTTTATTTCACAGATATAACCCTTGAGACCACAAAGATAGAAATCAGAAAATTCAGGTGTAATCTTTTGAGAATCCTTAATTTTTAAGTTTTCGGAAATAGATACGAATAGCACTTTTAGCGTCTTACCGGTATCGAGGGAAAGGTCCATCTCCTTATCTGTAATAACTTTGACATCACTGTAATAACCCTGCGTTTCTTCTTTTTTTTCTCCCGCGATCGCTTTTTCTTTAGCACGACGAATTAGCTCTGATGAGATTCCGTCCGGAATATCTTCAACCCCAAATTCATATAGAGATACTACAATGCTGGAACCTGAGAAATTAATATAGGATACGTAGGATCCGGCGCCGAGCTTTGGATCAGCGTAAGTATTCCGTCCCTTCGCCATAAATGTTTCCATCTCAGGGCGATCAGATGATGCTTTTATCTCAAGGGGCAATGAGTTTAGGAACTTTTGCGGGGGTTCCTTTGCCAAGGCACAATTTGAAAATAACAGGATCGAGATAGCGGTCATTACGCAAATATTTGAAATTGCCCTTATCATAGACCCTCCTTTCATGGCTCCTTCCAGATTACCGCTTCCCGTCATTCTTTACTTTAGGGTTAACTTTCACGTTACTCATATTTGTATGATATTCATAATCTTTGCCGTTACAGTCTAAGATTATCTTATATCCTTCTGTAAGGACCTGCAAGTAATAACGGCCTTCCTGCGGGTAGCCCAAGGCACTATCGGGCCAGGTTATTTTTTCTGCAGATTTTACGGTAATTTCATCTTTGCCTACAGCCAATTGCTTCGCTAAATCCTGTCTTGCGAGTTCAATTAATCTATTTTTCGTTTCTTCCGCCTGGGTTTGTTTTGGGGCTTCGGCATAAGCGAGAGGTGAAATCAATAGAAGGGAAACTCCTCCTAGTAGCACCAGCGCAATAACTGCTTCTCTTAATATGACCTTCTTTGATATATGAAGCATAAAATAATAAACCTATTTATCACTACCCAAGACTTTCTTAAGCTCATCAAGAAAATCATTGGGCACGTTGAATCCTAATTCTTTCGCCTTATTGGCGTCATTTAATGCGTCTTTATACTGCTTCTTGCTGTAATATATCAATGAGCGGCCATAATAAGCAAAGCCCTGCCCCGGATCAAGCCTTATCGCGCTGCTAAAGTCAGACAGGGCCTGGCCATCGCTGGTACCACCCTTCTGCAAATAGGCACTCGCTCGGGAAGTATACAAATTTGCGTTGCCGGGTTTTAGCCCTATCGCCTTGGTATAGTCGTATATAGCCTGGTCAAGGTTTCCTTTTTTTAAATACATGAGCCCTCTGCTCTCGAACGCCAATTCATTGGATTGGTCAGCGCTTATTGCATTATTGTAATTGGATATCGCCGAGTCAAGGTCGCCCTTGTCATGATAACCATTTGCAATTCCGATATACATTGCTGATTTGTGGGGTTGAGTGGGGCCTAAAGAGAGCGCTTTGCCATAATCGGAAATGGCTTGGTCAGTAAAAGTTACGTCTTTAGTCGCGATTCCCTTTTCTCTATAAGCGGTGCCGCGCCGGAAATACGCCTCCTCGCTATTCGGATTTATCTGCAACGCCTTATTTAATTCTGAAATGGCCTGGTCGTAATACCCCTGGCTCATATATTTGATTGCCGTATCTATGTGACTTATTTCGTTTTGGGCAAAAACATTTCCGCAAAGTAAAAAGCCTGCAAACAACAAAAATGATGCAACACCAAATAATCTAAATACATCTTGTTTCTTCATATCCGTCCTCCTTTCTAAAATTTATATTATCCACTGGCCGCTGTCAAATAATAAGTTACAACGATAAAAAAGATCCTGGCGGAGAGTTGAGGAGTCGAATGAGCTTGAATACATAAGTCCCCGCTTTTGAGTATATTACATTATTACCGATGGAAAATCAATGGGATGGGGGATCCTGCCTGTTTTCGTCTATTATGGTGTATTATGATGCGTTTTCGCTTTAGTTAGGCACGTTTTGGGCACAAGATCTGAGCGGTGTAAATATAATCCGGGGAC
>CAIRWO010000217.1 GCA_903882345.1 Candidatus Omnitrophota bacterium
CTGATAGGATAAAAGCCCTGCGCCTCATGGATCATATTCAGCAAATTGCCGTACTAATCTCTGCGATATGCTTGCCCATTATCATTCTCTTCGCGGGACCGCTGGTTAAATTAGTTTGCGGCATGCCTTACCCCGAAACGGTGTTGGCCTTGAGGCTTTTACTGATCGCCGTATTTTTTGTCACCGCCAATGCCTTCCGCGTACAGTTTTTGCTCGTCTGCGGCAAAACGCATATTTATTCCAGGATCCACGTAATCATGGCAATGGTTGGCCTGCCTTTGATATTTCTCCTGATCTACTCTTTTTCTTATGCCGGGGCGGCAGTCGCAACAGTAGTTATTGAGGCGGGAATTTTTACGATTACCTATTTTACGGTAAGAAGGCTTACTTCAAAAACTCACTATGCCGCGTAAGCCGCAGACAACCGCGCAATCGGCTGTCTTATCTGCGTAGGGATCTACAACGAGCTGTAAATTGGGAGTCAAGATAAACGTATTGTTTATATAATAACTGTAATATAGCTCATACATAGTCTCGCAATGAGCTACATCTGGTTCGTTAAACGTACGATAATTCTTGCCCGTAAACGACTGAGCCACGCCAAAACCGATAAAATCATATTTGCGTCCGGCAAAGGGCTCGCTGATCTGGAAGCCGCCAGACCAGAAGTTCTCAATCTCGTATACCCTACGGTCGGCAAAGCCGTAACGCAAAAATAAACCGAGCTTATCCTTAATCACCTCCTGATCAAAACTTATGGCAAAGCCAAACTGCTGCCGCTTTTGGGCGTCCGCCTCCTCATCATTATCGATTAGCGGCAGCTTACGATGATTCAGATGAAAGATGAAGCGATAATTGCCTTTTAAATTCTTAAACTGCGGGGTAAAACCGAACTCATTGATAAAAAACGTGCTGTTAAAACCATCGCTTAAGCCGGTTTTAGTATAAACCGCTTTGGCTGTAGATGCTCCGGCCTGAAAGTAAAATTGGTCATTAGGCTTAAAACCCGCCATGGCGCCCAGACCCTTGGCAGGAAAAGGAATAGCCAGATTGTTAACCAGGGCGTCGGAAAGAAACTGTATATCGCCTGAATTAGCAAACTCATTACAATCAAACCAGTCTGCTAGATCAAGCTTGCCTGCGGCTATGCTGATCTTATCGGCGTATAGGCTCTGGGTGAATTCCAGCCTTGGCACATAGAGGCTGGCATTATCTCCGGTATTGGTATTGAATAGGGAAAAAGTAGGGATAAATTTATCTACACCCTTATTCTTATCCACTTCTAACTCTAAAGTCAAACCTGCCCCTTTCCAGAGGCGCTGGTTTACTTCCAAATTCCAATACCAAACCATACGGCTGTTGCCGGTGTTATGCTTGTTGTAAAGGATTTCCTGCTGCTGGTAGTTGATCAGAAAAGAAAATTCCGTGCCGTATTTTTTAGCGAATTCATCGCGGTATTTGATAAAAGATTTTCCCAAAGATTCTTCAACGGGCAGCTTCTCTAAATCTTCAGATATTTTCAAGGGTAGAGGCGCAGAAAGACAAGCGCGGGCAGAAGAAAATAAGACTAACACTGTAAAGAAAAAAAGACGGACGATTATTTTCATCCTACCGGCAGCGTGAAATAAAAAGTCGTTCCTTTGCCTACCTCGCTCTCTACCCAGATCCTTCCGCCGTGAGCCTCTACTGCCATTTTACAAAAAGTAAGGCCCAGCCCCTTGCCTGTTCTCCCCTTTGCCTGAGCCGACTCTACCTGAATAAACTTATCAAACACACGGGATAAATATTCTTCCGGAATGCCCATCCCCTGATCTTTTACATCCAGAATAAATTGCCTGCCCTCTTTATCATAACGCGCCTCCAGCTTTATCTGAGAGCCGGCAGGCGTAAATTTAAGCGCATTGCCGATTAAATTAGAAATAACCCTTTTTAAAATATCGCGGTCAGCCCGCACTACCAGGTCCGGCGCAGCCTCAATACAAAACGTCTTTTTTTCCTGCTGCGCAACAACCTTTAAGATATTAACTATTTCCCCGAACAGCACACTCAGGCCTACTTCTTCAGGACGCAACTTAAACTTACCCTCTTCCATTTTGTTGATATCCAAGAGATTAGAAATCATATTTTGCATCTCCTGGACGCCATACATTATCCAATAAAAAGAATTTTTCTGTTCTTCCGAAAGGCTATTTCCTAATTCCATTTGCACGACCTGGGCGTTACCCAAAATCCCCGCAAGGGGATTATTTAGATCATGCACGATCATCTGGATCAAGGAAGTTTTCATTTGCTCCAGGTTTTCCCGTTCGGTAACGTCTTCGACAAAGATCAGCGCCTTCGTCCTGCCTTCTTCTTTAAACGGTATGCCGCTCATATTTCTCACAGTCGTCTTTTTGCTGAGATGGGAAGCATATTTTAAAGATTTTACATGGAAAGACCCGCCTTCAAAGACTGCCTTGATCTTATCAGAGAGGCCTGTCTCTTTATACGCCGGAAAATCAAAAATGCATAAATTCTTGAATTGTTCTTCGCTGTCTCCGGAAATCTCCAACATCGCCGGATTTACATAATCTATACCGCCTTCCTCATTTACCACATAGATACCGAACGGCGCCCTCTCCAGTATATCCCGCGTCATTTTATATAGCCTCTGGATCTCCTCTTTCTGCCGGAAAGAATCAAAGATCAGGCGCGCGATATCGCCAAATTCAGTTTTTTCTTCTTTCAGCTGCCGGAGGTATTTTAGATCGGCGTTTCTCAGCGCCGTGGATATGGAGTAAAGCGGCAAGAATACCCATCCGATAATAATCGAGATAAATAAAATGAGCAATGTTCCCGCAAAGATAAAAAGCAACGGAAAGTATTTTTTTGATGTTTCATTAAACTCCCTGATTTCTTCGGATGTCCGCGAGATTATCAATTGTTTAAGCGGCTTCTTCTCCCAACTATCAAGGTCCCTTAAAAAAGTAGAGATGCCGTTTTTAAGGTCGAGCCGGGTTGCCTTTATACCATTTATATCGTTGCCCCACGGCCTTAGTTGTATCCTGGAATCAGTCAGCTCGGAAAGCTCTTTAATATAGGTGTCACTCCATAAGCGGACGGCAAAAAAGTAGCCTTGCGGCTCGCTCTTCCTTTCTACGTCTTTACCGGGATGGATGGTGGCGGCATGTATCTCCATCAATCCGGCAGGGGTCTGGAAGAAAAAATGCGCAAAGCGCTTCTGGAATAATATATCGAAGACTGCCGGAGGGAAATGCAGATCTACGGACTTATTGTCTTTCAGGTTATCAATAAAATAATAAGGCTGCCTGCGGACGTTATAAATCCAGACGCCGTTGATATTATAAGTAGAAAGGGTATTCGCTGACACATAGGTAGCCGCCCAGGATTTATCGTCGTTGTTTACGGCCGAGAGCATCTCGTCCCAATATGTATAATCAAAGACTAGCGCCCCTAAGGATGCTCCTCTTAACTTCAGCAGTTTATCGAAAACGCGTTCTTTTTCCTTGGCGTTTTTTTCGAATAATAAAATTGTTGCTTTTTTCTCTATGTTTCTGAAAGAAATAAAAACCGAAAGGAATATAAAAACCAACAAGATGAGGGAATAGATCAGCCGCGTCTGGACCTTAATAGCGTGGTTTTTCATATATACACCTGATTATAATCCGAATGCACTGATTATCAAGGGAATTTGGCTGTCATTTTAGATATATTAAAATCTGCAACGTAGTGATATAATTATTACTATGATTAAGTCTCCAATCCGTACCCTAACCGGCTTACTATATTTCTTTTATTTTTTTGCTTGCGCAACAGCCTCTTTCGCACAAGACTGGCAAAAGCTTTCCGGCGACCATTTCCTTGTATATTTCATCCAGGATGAAAGCTTTGCCAAGGAGATATCCTACAGAGCCGAGAATTACTATGTCCGGATCGCTTCGGATCTGGGTTACCCCCGTTATTCAGAATTTTGGACCTGGGATAAGAGGGTAAAAATTTATATCTATCCCGACCGCGCTTCCTACCTTAAGGCATCGAACCAGCCCACCTGGTCGCAAGGGATGGCGGATTATACGAATAAACAAATACTCAGCTACGCGCATAGCCAGGAGCTTGTAGACAGTATCCTCCCGCATGAGATAGCGCATCTTATCTTCAGGGATTTTGTGGGTTTTAAGGCAGCGGCGCCGGTGTGGCTGGATGAAGGCGTAGCCCAGTGGGCAGAGCTATCTAAAAGGGAAATCGTAAAGGCCGTGAGTAAGGATTTATTGGCCAGCGGCTCGTTATTTTCCGTAGCGGACATGGTGAATCTGGATATCAGAAGGGTTGCTGAAGGCGATACGATACAGATCCATTCGATACGCGATAAAGAAGGAAATAGAAAGCTCCTCTCTTTAAACGGCAGCATTGTGGTAAGGACTTATTACATAGAAGCGGTTTCGCTGGTGGAATTTTTAATAAGCCGCTTCGGGGGAACTATTTTCACTGATTTCTGCCGCCAACTGCGTGATGGAAAAAGCCTGGAAGAGGCTTTAAGATTTGCCTATTCCACGCGTATAAACAGCATAGAAGAACTAGAAAAACTCTGGCTGGAATATTTGGCTTAAGAAAAAGAAAAATTTATCTCCACTACAGATTCTATCTTAAAAGGGATAAAAATATCCGTGTTAGGGATCCGCAGATTACCGGATGCCTGAAATTTCAGAGGATGCCGCCGCATCAACTCATTACGTATCAATTTTCCCCAAATATTACCTATCTTGACCGAGCCTTTTATCTGGTTTGATTGTGAGCCTTTAAAAAGAGTCCTGCTAAGTTGGACCTTGGAGATATCCTTACCTTCCAAAGTACAGATGCGGATCTCGCCGTCCTCGAGGGCCAAATCAATGCTTAACGGGTTGGTAATGCCCAGAATAAATTCAAAGGAAGAATTCCCGAAAATCGTAGAGCGCAGCCTTGTAAAGATATTGATATTAAGGGGCCGGGCAATGGTTTCTTTCAGGGAATCCAGGTGCAGCACCGCGACTTTACTTTCTATGGGTATATGCAAACTCAGTGCTTTATAGGTAAAACCGGTCCGTATGAATACGGCTATGGTTTTATTGTTCAATGCCGACAAGCCGAGATTAATCGTTACCGGCGCTTCCAGCTCCTGCCTGGAGATCACGTTTGGCCTTTCCCAATCCAGAACCACGCTTGCTAAAACAACCTTATTCTCGTCTTTAATGTCCAGGTATATTTTATCGAGGTCCAGCGGGCTTTCCGTTGGATTTTGCATAACTATCTTACCTAACACGGTAATTTTGTTATCTCTCAAGATGGGCTCCAGGTGCGCCACGATTTGAGGTATGGCAATGCCATTTCTACCGACAGCTATTTTCGCAAGAGGAGCACAGCCGGAAATAAGCAATGTAGATAATACGCAGAGAATGATACTACAGATGAATAATGATTTTTTTATGGGGGTTTCTCCTTAGCTATGAAGAGCTTAACTTCAGGATAAGCACGGACTTATTATTGATATTTTCCAGTTTAACCTCGGAAGGAGAAATTTCCATAACCTGCCAGTCGTCAATTTTACCGTTTTTCTCAAGCAGCTGTCCGTTAATTATCGCGGAAGGAGAATCGGCATTATAAACAATACCTTTAAGGCTGTACTCCGGGCTGTAAGGTTTAGCGGCGGTATTGAGACTAACGGTATTTAAATCCTGGGCGGGGGAATTAATCTCTTTTTGGGGATTTACTGTTTTTTCTACCTTCGCCACCGGTAAACTGACTTTCAGGCCTTTCCAGAAGAATAAAATCAAGGCACAGGCAAAAACAGCCAGCCCGATTATGAGGTAAGGCCATACGCTAATGCTTTTTTTTTGCTTTACCGGCGTAAACGGAGCACGCGAGGCATTTTGCTCTTTTTTCTTTTCCAGGATCTTCAGGTATTCATAGAGGATGCTCATTTTATCTCCTCGATACAGCGGGAAAATATCTCTTCCGTTAAAACCCGCTCCTGGCGGATAAAACCCAGGATCAGCGCCCGCTCGCAGAGGATATTAATCAGCCGCGGAATGCCTTTGGAAAATTCGTAGATCATTTTATATCCTTCAGGCAGGATGCTCAGGTTGCCATGGCCGACCTTTTGCAGCCTGAAATCGATATATTCTTTAACTTCATAATCAAGAAGCGGATTGAGCTGATACTTCACGACTATTCTTTGATAGATCTGCCTCAAATGATACTGGCTTATTTTTTCTTTTAACTCCGGCTGGCCTACTAAAACAATCTGCAGGAGCTTTTCCGCTTTGGTTTCTAAATTCGAAAGCAGCCGGATCTGTTCCAACTGACGAATAGTCAGGTCTTGCGCTTCATCGATCACCAGCACGGCGTTGCGGTTCTTCAGGTTCAGCTTCATTAAAAAAGAATTGAGCGTATTGACGATGTCCAGGCGGTCCGACCCTCTTACCTTGAGGCCGAAATCTTCGGCTATCGCCTTAAGTAATTGGACTTCGCTAAAATAGGGATTAAGGATCAGTGAGATCTTTACTTCCGGAGGCAGTTTATTGAAAAGCGCCTTGCAGAGCGTGGTCTTACCGGTACCCACCTCTCCGGTGATCAGGATTATCCCCTTCCTCTCCTGGACTCCGAACAATAAGCAAGAAAGGGCCTCCTGGTGAGAGCGGCTTTCAAAAAAGAAATCCGGATTACTCGTAACGTTGAAGGCCGAACTTTTTAATTCGTAAAATTCCAGATACATGTCTATTTATTATGCTCCCGCTTGGCCTTATCTTTTTTTTCTTCCTGCCGCTCCTCGAACTGCACTTTAACCCTATGCGTATCCAGGACCTCCTGCGGCAAGACCTCCCCCGGTTTGACGATCTTTGCCGTAATAAAAATCATCAAGTCAACTTTGCTATCGTTCTTTGTGGAACGATCGAAAAGCGGACCTAACAGCGGCAGCTTTCTTAAAAAAGGGATACCTAAGTTTTCATCTTTCTTTATGTTTTTAAGCAAGCCGCCCATGACAATAGCTTCGCCGTCCTTAACTACCATCTGGGTCTCTGCTTCCCTGGTATCGATAATCGGATATTCAGCCAATGTTGTCGCTTTAGTGGTTGTAGTCGGTTGGGTGGTAACTTTAACTGTCTGGGAATAACTGGATACGACAGGATGCACAAGTAAATTTATATATTCGTCATTAGGACCGCAGATCTGTGGCCTGACCTTTAGTTGTA
>CAIRWO010000218.1 GCA_903882345.1 Candidatus Omnitrophota bacterium
TGGTCCTTTAGTAGGATCATACTTTTTATTTTTTACTTATCCTTGTAATACTTCTCAATCGCCTTTCTTATGTCCGTCGATGTAGAGACGAAGGTCTGGACATTGCATCCAGATAAAAGCTCTACGTCTTCTATCGCCAGCAGGTTAAGGGGATTAGACATCGCCAGTGTCAGGTTATTACCAAGCTTATCGATAGGCACAAGCATATATTGCCGCGCAACCCGTACCGGGATGATATTGATTATTTCCGTGCTAATTTCATAATTACCCAAAGGCAGGTAAGGAAAGCCGTATTGCACGGTCAAGGCCTGCGCGATGTCTTCTTCCTTCAAGAAACCCAGTTCGACGAATATTTCGCCGATCAGTCCGCCATTATCCTTTTGGTAGGCTAATGCCTTCTGCAGTTGCTCCGGGGTAATGCTTCCGCGCTCGACCAAAAGTTCGCCTAATTGTTTATTTATAATTTTTCTTACCGGCATTAGATAATAACCCTGTTTTTACCTTCTGTCTTGGCTGAAGTAAGCAGCAGCCTTGCCTTGGTGATCAATTCTTCCGCATCTATCCCGTCAAGGGGATTTTCGCTGATGCTACCTGACACCGTAAGCCTTTTTTCCTCTTCCTGCTCTTCGCTGAAACTAAATTCTATCTTCTTCCTGATATTATCCGCGATTTCTTTTGCCTGGCGCTTGTTCTTTTCCGGCAAAACAACGGCAAATTCATTATCCCCAAACCTTGCCACGCGCTCGATCTCCGACACCGAATCCCTGATCAAAGACCCTATCCGCTTTAACGCGGATTCCGCCTGCAGGGAGCCGTATTTCTCATGAAACACCTGGAAATTATCCACGTTCAAAAGGATAAACGCGCAGGGCCTCTGGTAGGCGATCGCCCGCTTGATCTCTTCCTGAAGGCGGCTGCGGATAAAGGCCTCATTATACAATCCCGTGAGGACATCTTTTATCTCCAGCTTTTCCACGCGCCTGATCAATAATTCATTCTCTATGGCGATGGCGATCTGCTTGCCAAAAATCTCCAGTAATTCCACATCTTCTTTTCTATAAGAAAATCCTTTACGTGAGTTGCCGATGCCGAGTATGGCGATAACCCTGCCCCGGATAAATACGGGAAACGCCAAAGTATTGATCTTCCCGAATTTTTCATAAATTTCCTCTTTGGCTTTTTCCGGTAAAATATTATCTTTATCGATGATCAACGGTTTACTTGATTTGGTAAGCCTGCCGAATATCTCATCTTTCGGCTCGACCCTGATACCCGTCAGCTTGTGCGGGACCACGGAATCAGCGATCCTCACAGAAAACGCCTCCTGCCCTTCCTGCCTGAATAACAGGTACGCCACTTCCGAATTTGCCAAAAGCCGCGATTTTTCCGTGGCTACGCTTAGGATATCGTCTAATTTCGCCCCCTGAGAAATAAGCGAACTGATCTGCAGCAAACTGGAAAGCACCATTACACGTTTCTGTATTTCCAGGTTGATCTCGGAAGTTTTCTCGCTGTAATTTTTTAATTCATCCATATTAAAACGGATGCGGTTGGTCAGCTGGTTTAACGCCTCTCCCAGATCGCCCACCTCGTCTTTATATACTGCCTCTACCTTACGGCTGATGTCTCCGGCAGCAATCAGCTTGGCTTCCGAACATATGGATAAAATACGCGCGAACACCCCTTTTATCAGAAAGAATCCGATCACGGCAATAAAGAGGCTGGAAACTATAGACATTATGACGTCCAGCTTGATCCCGGTAGTCGGCAAAATATAATTAGAAACTAAATAGATGGAGACAAGGATGGGCAAGACAATCATTAAATAAAAAGAAATCTTTAACTTATAATTAAGGCCTTGCGTAAGCAATGAAACTTTCCTATTATTCTTTTCCATATTAACCTCCGGTTAGAAACACCTACTAGTCCTAAGAGGTTGATAAAACATAGGTTGTGTTGTATAAATAAAATTATACATCCTATCTCATTTAATAGCAATAATTTTATTAAAATCGGAAATTAGCGCCTCTTTACTCAAACCAATGTCCAAAAAATCCCACGGCAGCATCCCCTCCAGCGGCCTCGCTTTTAGATAAAACGCCGGATCAATTCCGCAATCTCTAAAGGCCGACTGCCATGTTTCGAACTTGAAATATTCCTGCCAGGCATCAAACCTCGCGCCGGCATTATAGGCATTGACGATAACAGGCCCGAGCCTCCTGTCGCCGCGGGAAAATACAGCCTCAAGAAAGCTCATATAACGGTTGTGAAAACTTAATTTGATCCTCTTGTTCCTCATCAGCCGCTGCCGGAGGTAGTCCTGCTTAACTTTGATTTCCTCAGGCCCCTGCATGCCAAACCACTGGAAAGAAGTGTGCGGTTTCGGGATCAGGGCATTTATACTGAGGTTGACCTGCGCCGGATGCTGCCTTACCTTTCTACCCAGATGGGAAATTTCTTCTACCAATGCAACTATCCCGTCCAAATCGCTTGTTTCTTCTAAGGGCAGGCCGATCATAAAATATAATTTAACGTGCAGATAGCCGGAGGCGAACGCCTCCTCCATGGCCCGCATAAAATCCCGCATATCGAAATCCTTACCCAGGACCGCGCGCATTTTATCCGTTGCCGCTTCCGGGGCAAAAGTAAGGCTGGTTTTTTTGAAGGCGGCGATCAGTTGAGAAATACTGCCGACTGTTTTTTGCGGTTTTATCGAGGGCAAAGATATGCTCACGCATTTTTCCTTAAACGATTCGACCAGCTGTTTTACCAGCTCATCGATTTGCGGATAATCGCTTACGGATAATCCCGTCAAGGCGATCTCTTCGTATCCGCTGCGCCGGTAAGTTTCTATCGCGGCGCTGAATATCCTTTCCATACTCCTCTGCCGATATGGATAATACTGCTGCCTGGCCTGACAGAAGCGGCACTTATTCGGGCAACCCCGCATCAGTTCAAGAGAGATGCGATCGTGGACGATCTGGATAAAGGGAACGAGCCAGTTAACGGGCAAATACGCGCTGTCCAGATCATTGACGATGCGTTTTTTGACCCTTGCAGGAACGCCGGGCGCAAGCGCTGCGAACTTTAAAACACTGCCTCCCTCGCCGTATTCAACTTCGTACAGCGAGGGGACATACACTCCTTCGATTGCCGAAAGCTCAACAAGCAGTTCTCTTTTACTTACGCCGCTCTTTTTAAACCGACGGTAAGTATTGATTAATTCAACAACTGCTTCTTCTGCTTCTCCAATGATAAATAAATCAAAAAAATCATGTAACGGCTCGGGGTTCAAGCTGCAGGGCCCGCCTCCGATTATCAAAGGATAATCATTGCCCCGCTCCAGAGAACTAAAGGGGATATCCGAGAGGTTCAGGATATTTAAAATATTGGTATAGCTTAACTCATTGCCTAAACTAAACCCGATAAGATCAAATTCTCTTAAGGCCTTACCCGACTCAAGGGAAAAAATCGCCGCCTTGCGCTTACGCAAATTATTTTCCAAATCAATTTGCGGCGAAAACAGCCTTTCGCAGACCACATCGGGAATATCATTCAAAATGCCGTAAATGATCCTTATACCAAGGTTGCTCATCCCGACTTCGTAGAGATCAGGAAAACATAAAGCGAATTTTATTCCGGCTCTCTCAAAATCCTTACGCGAAACATTCCATTCGTTGCCGATGTAGCGGCCGGGCTTCATTATACCGAATAAGATATCGTCTAACATAGTTAAAACACCGCTCTTTCCTTCGCAATATTCGCCAAGATGCCCAAAGAGATAAAGGTCACGAATATCGACGATCCGCCGTAACTCATCAGCGGAAGCGGTATGCCCACGACCGGGGCAAACCCCAGGTTCATCGCAATATTTATGCATACCTGGATCCCCAGCATAAAGGAAATCCCAAAGGCGAGGAGCTTGGCGAAGCTGTCGCTGGTCTTCTGCGCTATGCTGATCCCCTGCCTGATCAGTAAATAATAAAGCAGCAACAAAAGCGCGCTGCCGGTGAATCCCCATTCTTCGGCAAAGGTGGCGAAGATGAAGTCCGTATGCGATTCCGGAAGAAAATGCAGCTGGCTTTGGGTCCCCAGGAGCCAACCCTTGCCAAAGAATCCGCCTGAGCCGATGGCGATCTTGGACTGGATTACCGTATAACCGGCGCCCAGCGGGTCGATGTTCGGATTAAGGAACACCGTCAGCCTCTCCTTTTGGTAGTCTTTTAAAAAATGCCAGAACACGGGTGCCGATCCGGCAGCCATGATAAATAGCAAAATAAAATACCTTAATTTTACGCCGGCCAAAAATAAAATAATCACGAATATCGTCATTACCAAAATCCCGCTGCCCAGATCCGGCTGCTCGACGATCAACAGGGTCGGGATGGCTACGAATATCAAAGGTATGAGCAAAACACGCAAGATGCCGAACCTCTCTACCGGTAGCGAAACATCGTCAATGGATTTATTACTGAAATATTTCGCCATAAATATCACGATCATCAGCTTGGCGACTTCCGAAGGCTGAAAATTAAACCAGGCAACCCTAAGCCAGCGCTGCGCGCCCAGCCGGACAGCCCCTAAAACAAAAACCAGGAACAAGAGAAAAATAACGCTGCCGTATAAAATATAGGTAAAATCCCAAAGCCTGCGGTAATTAAAATTTGACATAATAAAAAATAGCGCCAGGCCCAGGACGGCCCACAATATCTGGCGCTGATAAATCGATTGCCAGAATTCCCCTTCCTTTTGGTAATTGCTGCTATAAATGGAAAGTATGCCGATAATCACGATCAGCACCGCGATAAATAATATCAGGAATGTTGAATTTCTCATATCAGATTTTCTTTAATCATGCCTTCGATTACCTGCCTTGCCGCTGTTGCCGCCGCATGCCCGGATCCGTTATTTTCCAGAAAAACACAGATCACAAACTTTGGGCTGTTGAAAGGAAAAAATCCCACAAACCAGCCATGGGTTTTGTTATTTCCCGCTTCAGCCGTGCCGGTCTTACCGGCCACAGATACAGGCAGCCCCGCCAGGACGTTGGCCGTGCCTGTCGGCTCCGAAACTACCCCTCTTAAATCCTGGCGGACATAATTTATTATATTTTTTTTCACCGCTATCTTTAGATGCCCCTCTGCGTATCCCGACAGGTCTTTGCCGGCGATGTTCTTGACAATATAAGGCGTTACCAAATTTCCGCCGTTGGCAAATACGGCTACCATCCGCGCCATCTGCAGCGGAGTAACCAGCAGGTCGCCCTGGCCGATGGCAAAATTTGCCGTGTCTCCGTCAAACCACTTCTGAAAACGGGCGATTTTTTTCCAGAGGGGATCAGGGACAAATCCGCTTGCTTCATAAGGCAGATCAAAACCTGTGGGTTTTGAAAGGTAAAATTTCACGGCATAGTCATGCAAAACCTGCGGCCCCAGAAGCAAGGCGGTCCGATAAAAGAAAATGTCGCAGGAATGCGCGATCGCCGCCCGCAGGTCTTCCGCGTGATGCACATCCCAGCATTTATACTCACGGTTACCTATGCGCATACTGCCGGAACAAAAAAAGCTAGTGGACAAATTTATTTTTCCGGTCTCAAGGGCCGCCGATGCCAGCACCAGCTTAAATACCGATGCCGGAGGATACGCCGAGGAGATCGCCCGGTTTACCAGCGCGGATTCGGAGAGTCCGGATAAGGCCTGAGCCGGCTTATTGATAAAAAGCGCGGGCTCAAATGCCGGATGAGATGCCATAACAAGGATCTCGCCGGTATCAGGATCCATCATTATAATGCTCCCCTTTCTCTCGCCCAACGCTTCTTCGGCAATACGCTGCAGCCTTATATCCAGGGTAAGCCGTATATCTTTACCGTCTACCGGCGGCCGGAAACCCAAAGTGCAGATAAACCTGCCGCGGTGGTCAACCTGTATGGATTGCGCGCCGTCCTCCTGACGTAAATAATAATCGTATTTTTCTTCTACCCCGCCAAAACCGACGATGTCCTTGGTTTTATACCCGTAATCTTCTAATTTTGTCAGGCGCCAGTGGTCGATTTCATTAAGGTAGCCGATGACGTGGCAGGCAAGATTACCATAAGGATAATATCTCACCGGCCGGGGCTGAATAATGATATTGGCGTAGTCAGACTTCAGTTCGCCCAAGGCCACTGCCTTTTTAAAATTAATGTTTTTTTCCAGCGTAACCGGCACAAAGGAAGCAACATAGCCTTTTCTAAACCTGTCTTTCAGGCTGGCGAAATCTACCCCCAACGCAAGGCTTATTGCCGATAAGGTTTTGTCTATCTGGGGCCTGTCCTGCGGTAATATCATCGCGTCATAAGAAAGCTGATTACCCACGATAAGATTACCCTGCCGGTCGAATATCCTGCCGCGCGAACCTGCCTGGGGAAGTAAGCGGATACAATTGTTATCGCTTAAATCCCTGAACTTTTTAGCCTGCACGATCTGCAAGTTAAAGACCCCGGCAGCAATAAACAGAAAAATAGCCGCGACTGATAAATGAACAATCCCTACTCTCATAAGTTAAGCAATTAAGTCGGTTTTATTGGGATCGGTGGAACCCCTGGGTTGGTCAGGTATTTTTTTAATATAATCGAAAGTCCCTAGGAAAATCGGTAAGGCCAGCGCCGTAGTATAGAACGCTTCAATAAACGTAATCCGCAAAAAAATCCCCAAGCTCACATATTTGCCGAAAGAGAGGTATAAAAAACGGCTGGCAATATCGTTAAGCAGCACCGCTAAAAATACGGCAGCCGAAAGGCCGATAGGGTCATCAATAGAGATCTTCCTCGATAACCTTAAAACGAGATAACTCCACAAAGGCATTAAAAAAATATTTATGCCCAGGCTTGAGCTGCCAAGCAGGTCCTTAAACAGGCCTGCCAAAAGGCCAAAAGCAAGCGCCCATTTCCAGTTGAAATAAACGCTTGTGACTACGATAAAACAGATCAGCAGATCCGGTTTAACTCCGAAAAATCTCAAATAATGCATCAGCGTTGCCTGAATAAAGACAATGATAAATAAAATCAGCAAAAAGAATAGGTTCTTCACCCGCTCCCCGCTTATCTATTGTATGATGATCAACACTTCTTCCAGACTGGAAAGCTCAGCTGCCGGCTTTACTATCGCATAGCGGCTTAAACCGGAAAATTCCAAACCTATGCCCGCCACAGTGCCGATCAAAATCCCTTTCGGGTAATTGCTGGTAAAACCGGATGTCACAATCACGTCGGAAACCTCGATATCCGCGTCCGCAGGCAAATATTTCATTGCCATGGAATTCCCCAGGGTGCCCGTGATCAGCCCTTCCTGCCGGCTGCGCTGCACGATTGCCGATACGTTAAGGTTCGGGTCGTTGATCAGCATTATTTTGCTGCTGGCGCGGCCGGTCTCGATCACCCTTCCGACTAATCCCAGATAATTAATTACCGCCTGCCCCCGCCTTATCCCGTTATTTTCCCCCTTATCAACGATAACCACCGAAGACCAGTTATCTACTGCATGGCCGGTCACTGCCGCGGCAATTACCTTAAAAGGCGATTTTTGTTTAAAAGAAAGCGATTCTTTTAAGCGCTGGTTTTCCAGATAAATTTCATTGGCTTCATTAAGCTTCGTTTTTAAAAAACCGTTTTCCTTTTCCAGCCTTTCATTTTGGGCATAATTACGGTGAAAAAAGATCAATGCGCCGGTTTCGCGGCATACGAAGGTAAATATTTTGAGCGGGCTTTTTAATATGCTGACTACAGTGGGCCTTAAGGCAGGAGAGATACTTGATAATAATAGTAACGCTACAAGGGATATTGCTAAATACGAGAGATTTTTCTTTGTGAGCTTAAGCACATTTTATACTGCAGTTTATTAAGTATGCGTTTCGGACTTTATGGGAACAGTAACTTTTTTCAGGTAGTGCATTTCATTGAGTACCTTACCCGTGCCATTGGCCACTGCTGTCAGGGGATCATCGGCAACATGGACGGGTAACCCTGTTTCTTCGGAGATCAATTTATCCAATCCCCTTAAAAGCGCCCCACCCCCTGCCATGACGATGCCGTGCTCGATCAGATCAGCGGCCAGTTCCGGCGGAGTCCTCTCCAGGGATATTTTTGTGATTTCCAATATCGCCCGCAAAGGCTCCTGCAGGGCCTCCCTTATTTCTTCCGAAGTAACGGTTACGGCTTTAGGCAGCCCTGCTACCAGATCCCTCCCCTTTACTTCCATGCTCATTTCTTCCTCAAGAGGATAAGCTGAACCGATTTTTATTTTTATGTCTTCGGCCGTGCGTTCGCCAATCATCAGGTTATAAGTCTTTTTGAGATACTCGATAACGGCTTCATTCATTTCGTCCCCGCCGATACGTATGGACTTGGAAAAAACTATTCCAGCCAGCGAGATAACCGCGATCTCTGTTGTGCCGCCTCCGACATCAATGATCATATTCCCTAACGGTTCGTTAATGGGCAGGCCCACCCCGATTGCCGCGGCAACCGGCTCTTCGATCAGATAAACTTCCCTTGCTCCGGCACGTTCTGCGGATTCCTTGACTGCCCTGCGCTCTACCTCTGTGATCCCGGAAGGTATGGCAATGACGATCCGCGGCCTTACCTGAAAGCGGCGGTGCTTTACCTTTCTAATAAAATGCCGCAGCATTGCTTCGGTTATCTCAAAATCCGTGATCACGCCATCGCGCATCGGCCTGATTGCGACGATATTACCGGGCGTGCGACCGAGCATCCGCTTTGCCTCTTCACCTACGGCGAGCACATGGGAAGTGCCGCGCTCAATGGCAACTACCGAAGGCTCACAGAGAACTACCCCTTCCCCCTTGACATAAACAAGGGTCGTGGCCGTACCTAAATCAATCCCGATATCATTAGAGAATAGACTATAGAAATAATCAGACAGGTATTTGACAATCCCTTTAAATTTACTCAAAGCTTACGTCCCCTTCTCAAGGTTAATGTGCAGATTTTAGCAGAGATTAAACCCTATGTCAAACAAAAA